>CAIXAQ010000363.1 GCA_903917425.1 uncultured Bacteroidales bacterium | reverse complement strand
TGTCAACTGTCCATTGTCAACTGTCCATTGTCAACTGTCCATTGTCAACTGTCCATTGTCAACTGTCCATTGTCAACTGTCCATTGTCAACTGTCCATTGTCAACTGTCCATTGTCAACTGTCCATTGTCAACTGTCCATTTAAAAATCTTTCCCATGGCTGAATCAAAAAATATCCAAAAAAAACATACACCCTGGCAACCCTTTGCACAGCTAAAACCCTTGATGAATGCTTCGGAAGCGTATTACGAAAGCTCGAGATGCCTGTTTTGTTACAACGCACCTTGTACGCTGGCTTGTCCCACAGCTATTGACATTCCGCTGTTCATCAGGCAAATAAACAACGGAAATGTTACGGGAGCCGCAAAAACAATTTACCAATCCAACTATTTGGGAAATACATGCGGAAAAGTCTGTCCAACCGAAGTGCTCTGTGAAGGAGCCTGTGTTTTTACCAAAATGAATATTAATGCCCTCGATATCGGCAGGCTTCAGAATTTTGCGACGAACAATGCCATTCTGACAGATCAGAAGTTCTTTGAAATTCCCGAAGAGAATGGAAAAACTGTAGCTGTAATCGGAGCCGGTCCGGCAGGAATTGCCTGTGCCTGCGAACTGCGGTCCGAAGGTTATAAGGTTGATATTTATGAAGCCCGCAACAATCCTTCCGGCCTGGCATTGCATGGCGTTGCTCCCTATAAAATAACCAACGAGGAAGCACTGATGGAAGTAGAATTTTTGCGCAAGCAGTTTGGCTTCTCGGTTTTTTACAACAAACGCATTACGACGCAGGAAGACATTGAATCTTTGGAAGCCAGGTATGATGCCATATTTTTAGGCATCGGACTGGGGAATTCGGCAGAAATAAAAATAAAAGGCGAAGACAAACCCGGATGCATCGGTGCCACCGAATTTATAGAGCAAATAAAATTGCACCCTGACGGGAAACCGATGGCAAAAAAAGTAATCGTGCTTGGCGGCGGAAATACTGCCATGGACGCTGCCTCAGAATCGGCCAGGTTGGGAGCTGAAAAAGTTATAGTCGCCTATCGTCGGGCTAAAGACGAAATGAAAGCTTACTATTTCGAGTATGATCTGGCGAAAGTCACGGGAGTTTTGGGCATGTTTAATATTGCCCCGGTTGAATTTGTTGGCGAAAGTTCAGTAGAAGGTGTAAAATTTATCCGGACTGAAACAGTAAATGGCATATTTTCAACTATTCCCGGCAGCGAGTTTATACTTGATTGTGATCTGGTCATTAAAGCAACCGGTCAGTTGAAGCAAACTTCGGTAATTGCTACTATTCCCGGACTGGAAATGGATGAAGCCGGCAGGATTTTGGTAAACCAATCAAGCGGGCAAACGATGAATCTCCGGTATTTTGCCGGTGGCGATGCTGTTAATGGTGGCGCGGAAGTTGTAAATGCAGCAGCCGAAGGAAAAATAGCAGGAAAAGGAATACATGCTTTTTTAACCAAACTGTAAACAATTGACAATTGACAGTGGGCAATTGACAATGTTAAAAAAATAAAAATAAATGATTTGTTTCGGAAAAACCAACAATATTAGCTTTCTTTAAAAATAAAATTATGGCTGACCTAAAAATAAATTTCGCAGGTATTAAAGCTCCAAATCCATTCTGGCTGGCATCAGGACCTCCTACAAATTCCGGTTACCAGATTATGAAAGCATTCGATCAGGGCTGGGGTGGGGCCGTTTGGAAAACACTGGGTATACCTGTTGTTAATGTTTCGAGCCGTTACGGTGCTATCAATTACCGCGGAAGCCGCGTTGTGGGTTTCAATAACATTGAACTCATTACCGATCGTCGTTTGTGTGATAACCTCCGCGAAATGGAAGAAGTCAAAAAATATTTCCCCGACCATGCGGTGATTGCCTCCTTAATGGTGCAAACCAAAAAGGAGTGGCAGCAAATTGTAATGGATGTTCAAAATGCCGGAGCCGATGGGATTGAATTAAATTTCGGTTGCCCGCATGGCATGTGCGAGCGTGGAATGGGCTCGGCGGTGGGCCAGGAACCGGATGTGCTCGAAACCATCACCCGCTGGGTTATGGAGGTTGCAACAATTCCTGTAATTGTAAAACTAACACCAAACATTTCGGATATCACCGAACCTGCGCAGGCAGCCCGTCGTGCCGGAGCCAATGCCATATCACTGATCAATACCATTCAGAGCCTGGTTGGTGTGGATATTGATAATTTTGTGACCTACCCGGTGGTTGAAAATCATAGTTCCAATGGTGGTTATTGTGGTCCCGCCGTGAAGCCCATTGCACTGAATATGGTAAAAAATTGTGCAAAGCATCCTCTTGTTCAAATCCCAATATCCGGAATCGGCGGTATTGAAAACTGGCGCGATGCTGTCGAGTTTATGCTCCTGGGTGCTTCATCGGTGCAGGTTTGCACTGCCGTGATGCATTATGGGTTTGGAATTATCCGCGATATGACCTCAGGGCTTGAGCAATATATGGATTCGCACGGCTTTGCAACCATTGACCAGTTTGTAGGCAAAGCCCTTCCAAATGTGAAACACTGGGAAGAACTGAATTTAAAATACAGCGTCAAAGCGACTATTGATGAAGAAAAATGCATTGGATGCCAACTCTGTTATATCGCCTGCGAAGACGGTGCTCACCAGGCAATCGAGTTGAATGAGGATATAAACAACAGGACGCCAAAAATTAATGAAGAAAATTGTGTGGGCTGCAATTTGTGTTCCCTCATCTGCCCGGTCGAAAATTGCATCACCATGGTCCGGAAGGACGATGCAAAACAGCATCTTACCTGGAAACAGCGAACAGAAGCCAACAATGTGCCAACAACATTTGATGATGAATTAGCCGGTGGCCTTTCCCATTCAGTTCCCATCCCAACCGATGCACTCAGAAAATAAAATCCACCCATCAACCCATCAACATCTCAACCAATCAACCCATCAACCCACTAGTACATTAGTACATTAGCACATTAACGCATTATCAAATTATCACATTCACCTACACCTTAAATTCATATTTCACCTTCGTAAGATCTTCGTTTGCCTGTAAAATTTTCAGCTTGAGTTCTTCCTTAAAAGCAATCAACCTGCTGAAAAGTTCCGTGTCACCAAGTGAAATCATTTGTGCGGCTAATATCCCGGCATTTCGTGCCCCGTTAACAGCAACGGTGGCAACAGGAATCCCCGGAGGCATCTGAACGATGGCAAGTAATGAATCCATCCCGTCGAATGATGATTTTACAGGTACACCAATTACGGGCAAAGGCGTAAAGGCAGCAATCACACCGGGCAAATGAGCGGCCATGCCTGCACCTGCAATAATCACTTTAATTCCACGGTGGTGGGCATTACTTGCGAATTCTTCCACTTTTTCAGGGGTGCGATGTGCCGATAAAGCATTCATTTCAAAAGGAATGCGTAATTCATTCAGCACCTTTGCAGCTTCTTCCATTACCGGAAGGTCGCTGGTGCTTCCCATTATTATACTTACCATCGGGGTCATAGTGTAATTTTTTTTGCGAAATTACACAAAATCCGACTTTTAAACCTTCTTACGTCTATTCCACCACATTTTAAAAGAGAATTATTCAAAAAAACGTCCTGCTTTCATCTTTTTAATGGAAATATCATGCTTAAACCGTAATTTTGCGCGTACTGCAACCATAAAACATTCAACTATGCCGGATACATGGATACTGAAGGACAAAAGCTTCAAGAAATACATTACAAATGAGGCCATTCAAGAGAAGATTATAGCACTTTCAGCTCAGATGAATACCGATCTTGAAGGTAAAAAACCACTGTTTATTGTAGTACTGAATGGCGCATTTATTTTTGCTTCCGACCTGCTTAAACGGATTACTGTCGATTGCGAAATTGCTTTTGTAAAATTATCTTCCTACCACGGAACCCACAGTTCCGGCGTCGTTCAGCAGATTATCGGCCTGGATCTTGATATTAAAGGCCGTACTATTGTGGTCATTGAGGATATTGTTGATACGGGACTTACCCTGGTTTCTTTTCTTGAGACTCTCCGGAAAATGGAGCCGGCTGAAGTTAAGATTGCCTCTTGCCTGTTGAAACCTGAAGCGTTTAAATCAAAATTTCCCGTCGATTATCTTTGTTTCAGTATCCCGAACGAATTCGTGGTAGGCTATGGCCTTGATTACGATGGGTTAGGGCGGAATTCGAGTGATATTTACAAAATTGTCGAATAGAAATAACTTCCTTTTCCTCTATCAAAGATCAATCGCCACATCAATATATAAAATCACTAATCTTTCGTAAGAAGGGCTTTAAAAAACTATCCTGATATGCTCAATATCGCACTCTTCGGACCTCCAGGAGCCGGCAAAGGAACTCAGTCGCAGATGCTGATTGAGAAATACAACCTGGCATATATTTCTACCGGCGATCTGCTCAGGCAGGAAATAGCCGAAGAAACCGAACTTGGAATGCAGGTGAAGGATCTGATAAGCCGTGGCAGCCTGGTTTCCGATGAAATTATGGTCGACCTGATCGAAAAAAAAATTATTACCAGTTCGGATAAAAAGGGGATTTTATTTGATGGATTTCCACGTACATTGGTTCAGGCTTATATCCTGGATGGCTTGTTACTGAAGTTGAACACCTCGCTATCATGCATGTTAAGCCTGGAAGTTCCGGATGAAGAACTTACACGCAGGCTTATCGAACGAGGAAAAGTATCGGGTCGTGCTGACGATACTGAAGATGTAATTAAGTTCAGGCTTACCGAATACAAAAATAAAACTTCACCGGTTATAGGTTATTACCAGGAACGTAATCTTTATGTACCCATACAAGGTGTGGGACCTATACCTGAGATTTTCGACACACTTTGCAACTCCATCGAATCCATGCTTGAAAAAGAATGGTTCAACCTTGTATTATCAGGTCCTCCGGGTGTTGGCAAAGGAACACAGGGTAATATGCTGGCCAAAAAGCTTAATTTCTACTACATTTCAACAGGATCGTTGTTGCGTAAAGAAATTAAAGCCGGAACCGAATTAGGAATCAGGGTGAAAGAAACCTATGAAAGAGGAGACCTCGTTTCGGATGAAATTGTCATCAGGCTTATCGAAAGGGAAATTAATGTACACAATCATGTGAACGGATTTGTTTTTAAGGGTTTTCCCCGCACCATCCTTCAGTCGTATATCCTGGATGGCTTGCTGCGTCGCATGAATATGGGTATATCCTATGTTGTTGAACTCAATGCCCCAATCATCGAACTTGTAAAACGCCTTGATAAACGGGGACGTTCGGAAAAAGCGCGTATCTATGATGTTTCGGCCGAACTTATCGTTCACCGGCTTGAAGAGTATTCAACAAAAACAGCTCCCGTTATGGAAATGTACAAAAAACAGAACAAACACGTCGTTGTAAATGCAATGGGATCCACCGAGGAAATATTTGATCGTTTGCTCGATACAGTACAGTCGGCTATGAAGAAATCAAGATAATTCACTTTTGGCAAGAAACTATAGTGGCGGATCTTTGTTTCTATTTACTGTAGGTACTCTCCGCCTTTTTCTGCTTCAGGCAGTTTTATTGTAATTCACAGTAAATCGTGAAACGTCTACTCACCTCTTCAATTAAAAAAAATAATAATGGCCAGTTCCAGTTTTGTTGATTATGTAAAGATCTATTTAAGATCGGGTGCTGGAGGTGCAGGTTCTCACCATTATCTTCGCACCAAAGGCAATCCCAGGGGCGGCCCTGATGGTGGTGACGGAGGCAGAGGCGGACATATCATAATCAAAGGAAATAAACAGTTATGGACAATGCTCCATCTGCGTTATACCAAGCATATTATTGCCAGTGAAGGCGAGAGTGGATCAAAAGCTTTGTCAACAGGGGCAAACGGCGAAGACCGAATAATTGAGGTACCGTTGGGCACAGTGGTTCGTGACCCTGAAACGGGGGAAGTGGAATTTGAAGTAACTGCCCATGACGAAACACATATCATAGTGCCTGGTGGCCGCGGCGGTTTGGGTAACGATCATTTTAAGACATCCACAAACCGGTCTCCCAAATTCGCGCAACCTGGTGAACCATTTATCGAATGCTGGAAGATTTTTGAGCTAAAAATATTGGCTGATGTTGGCCTGGTTGGATTTCCAAATGCTGGAAAATCTACGTTACTCTCGGTGCTTTCGGCAGCTAAACCCGAAATTGCTGCGTATCCTTTCACTACTCTCAGGCCTAACCTGGGCATAGTACCCTATTATGGCGATCAATCTTTTATAATGGCCGATATTCCGGGAATTATCGAAGGTGCGCACGAAGGCAAAGGGCTAGGCGTGAGGTTTCTTCGTCATATCGAACGGAATTCCGTGTTGCTTTTTATGATTCCGGCTGATAGCAAGGACATTAAAAAAGAGTATAAAATACTTCTTAACGAACTCAAACAGTTTAATCCTGAGTTACTTAACAAAGGCCGTTTGCTTGCCATCACCAAATGCGACATGCTCGACGACGAAATGATGAAACT
>CAIXAQ010000362.1 GCA_903917425.1 uncultured Bacteroidales bacterium | reverse complement strand
ATTTTGATATGAAAAAACATTTATACTTAAGCGGTAACAATCAGGATGCCTCGCGTGGGATGGAATTTGACAGGTTCACACTGGCTTTTCCAGCTGAAATAGAGAAAGATTTTAAAATAAAGTATTTCCACGACAGTTTGATACAGTTCAGAGTGTCTTTCCTATTGGTAACAATCCTCTATGGCGTTTTCGGCTATCTCGATTGGAAAGTAATAGCGGAACATGCACAACTATTTAATCTCATACGCTTTGGAGTGGTAATCCCGTTATTGTCGCTGGTATTGCTATTTTCGTTCAGCAAATATTTTTTCAGGGTTTGGCAATTGCTTTTATTTGTCTGCTTTGTCGTTGCAGGGGCTGGCATTACCGTTATGACACTCAAAGCACCCGAAAACTATGCTTATTACGCAGGGATGATGCTCATATTTTCGGCAGGTTATTTTTTTATTAAATTGCGGTTTTTCCTGGCTACGCTTGCCGGATGGATCACCCTGCTTCTATTCAATATAGGGGCTTTCACTTTTTTGGGCATTGATGCCAATTTGATAATCAGCAACAATTTCTTTTTTGCCGCAGCCAATTTCATTGGCATGTTTGCCGCCTACAACATCGAATTTTATACGCGAAAAGATTTTTTCCTGAACCAACAACTGGATAGCCGCAATAACGAAATTGCCGAAGCCAACAAAAACCTGGAATCGAAAGTGGAAGAACGCACGAAAGAGCTGCTGCTCGAGAAATTGCGTGCCGAAGAGTCGGACAAACTGAAAACAGCCTTCCTTACCAATATGAGCCACGAAATCCGTACTCCCATGAATGGCATTCTGGGTTTTGCCGAATTGCTGAAAATACCTGATCTTGCAGGTGAATTGCAACTGGAGTATATAGATGTAATCAAGAAAAGCAGCGATCGTATGTTGAATATTATCAACGATATTGTTGATATTTCGAGTATCGAAGCAGGCCTGGTAAATGTTAGCCTGACTGAAACAGATATAAACGCACAATCCGGTTATGTTTATGATTTCTTTAAACCTGAAGCCAATGAAAAAGGAATCATACTTTCGGTACATAAGGGCTTACAGGGCAATGCTGCGATCGTTTTAACCGATGAAGAAAAACTTTTTGCCATACTAACTAACCTGGTAAAAAATGCCTTAAAATTCAGTGAATCCGGTACTATAGAGTTCGGCTACGAGCTGAAACCGGTCTTGCAAGCCAATGGTACTGAAACCATGCAGTCATCCGGTACTACTGACATAAATTCTTTGAGTTCTGATGTCATTCAACAGGAACTCGTTTTCTATGTAAAGGATACCGGCATCGGCATTCCGGTCGACAGGCAGCAGGCTATATTCGACCGCTTTGTACAGGCCGACATTGCCGATTCCCGTGCTTTCCAGGGCGCAGGACTTGGATTGTCCATTTCGAAAGCCTTTGTCGAAATGCTGGATGGGAAAATATGGGTCGAAAGTGAAGAAGGTAAAGGTTCCTCCTTTTATTTTACCCTTCCTTACACTCCGGTTTCAAATGAAGAAACCGCCTTACCAAACGCTGTACAAATAAATCAAGTTGAAAAAGAGGTCAGGAAACTTGCCATCCTGGTTGTGGAAGACGATGATACTTCTGCATTACTCGTTGGTTTGATCTTAAAGGATTTTGGCAGGGAAATTTTAAAAGCCACTTCCGGGAAATCTGCCGTTGAAATCTGCCGCAACAACCCCAACCTGGATTTAATATTGATGGATGTTAAAATGCCTGATTTAAATGGCTACGAAGCCACCCGCCAAATCAGGAAATTCAACAAAGATGTAGTCATCATTGCCCAAACAGCCTATGCTATGATCCGCGAAAAAGAACAGGCATTGGAAGCCGGTTGCAACGACTACATCTCGAAGCCTATTGGCGTGGAAGAATTGAAAGGAATGATAAAGAAATACTTCGGAAAATAATCCCTTAACTGTTTTAGACGGTGTAGGGTTTTAAGTCACTTCCCTACTAGCAAAATAGTAAAAACATAAAGGCAAAATCATGAAAAACACGGGTATTTATACAAGGCTGCTCCTGACACTTGTATTGATAGGCACAATTTCTCTGTTTATCATGTCAACCATCTATTTTATAGCCAACAAGCAGGAAAGGCTGATGTCCGATGCATCGCAGGTCCAATTCAGCAGCGAGGTCAATTCGTTGGTCAAAATGAAAACAGCCACATTAAATCAAGTGGTTTACGACTACACTTATTGGGACGATTTTGTTAAAAATATAGATTCGAATGATAGTGTTTGGTATGAAAACAATATCACTTCTATCCTGAAATCATTTCGGCTCGATTATGTAAGTGTTTACGACACTTCGTTTAATCTTGTCCACGAGGCTGCTTCCAATGGATTTGCCATGCGTGGGCTTATTTCGAAAGAGGCATTGGTTAAGGTGAAGGATGCCCGGTTTTTCGATTTTTTCCGGGTAACTCCCGATGGTGTGGTTCAAATAAGCAGCGCAACCATACACCCCGATACTGATCCTTCGCATACGCATACAAAACCAAGTGGTTACCTTATTTTGGCAAAGAGTTGGGATAAAAGGTTTTTAGATGAATTGTCGATGCTTAGTTCATCGGATATTGTTTTTTCGCTTCACTATGATAGTGTTGCCAAAAGCACTGATTTTACTGATTCTGTAATACAGCCTTTAACAGGTTGGGACGGCAAAAATGTGGGTCACTTTGTCTTTAGCCGTACCTCGAACTCATTAAAGCTTTTTCACGATTTAAAGGGATCGATGCTTTTAGTATTGCTTTTGGCCCTGTTGGTTACGGGTTTCATTTTGAGTTTTACGTTCCGCAGATGGGTGGTAAAACCGTTGAAATTAGTAACAACGATTTTGGAAACAAGCGATACCGCACAAATATCCCAACTTCAGCAATCGCCGGGCGAGTTCAGGGATATAGGTGATCTTTTTGGTAATTTTTTCCGGCAAAAGGACGAACTGAAAATCGCAAAAGAAAAAGCCGAAGAAAGCGATAAATTAAAATCTGCATTCCTAACCAACATCAGCCACGAAATACGTACCCCCATGAACGGTATTTTAGGCTTTGCCGAACTGCTCAGAACTCCCGGACTCACAGGTACAGAGCAACTGGAGTACATGGAGATAATTGAAATAAGCTGTGATCGGATGCTGAATATCATCAACGACATAGTCGATATTTCGAAAATTGAGGCTGGCTTGATCAGCGTTAATAATTTCGAATCGGACATTAACCACCAAACTGATTATATCCTAACTTTTTTCAAGCCGGAAGCTGAAAGCAAAGGCTTGTCAATTTCCTGTAAAAACGGGCTTTCAGCAAACCAGGCTATTATTGATACCGACCACGAAAAAATTTATGCCATACTCACCAACCTGGTTAAAAATGCCATAAAGTTCACTGACAGAGGTTCAATAGAATTTGGTTATGTTTTGACAGGATCAACGACAGCCACAGCAAACGAATTGCAATTTTATGTAAAGGATACGGGCATTGGCATTCCAGCCGACAGGCAGCAAGCCGTTTTCGACCGTTTTATACAGGCCGACATTGCCGACACAAGGGCGTTTCAGGGTGCCGGGTTGGGATTGTCAATTTCTAATGCTTATGCCAAAATGTTAGGCGGCAAAATCTGGGTGGAGAGCGAAGAAGGAAAAGGTTCCATATTTTATTTTACCCTTCCATACAATCCGGTTTCAAATGTTAAAATCGCTGTACCAAAAGCAATTCAAATTAAAGAAGTTGAAAACAAAGCCAGGAAACTTTCCATCCTGGTGGTCGAAGACGATGATACTTCAGCCTTACTTATTAATTTGATTCTAAGGAATTTTAGCAGGGAAATTTTAAAAGCCAAATCCGGGAATGCTGCCGTTGAAGCCTGCCGCAACAACCCCAAACTGGATTTAATTTTGATGGACGTTAAAATGCCTGATATAAATGGCTACGAAGCCACCCGCCAAATCAGGAAGTTCAACAAAAATGTCGTCATCATTGCCCAAACAGCCTTCGCCATGCTACGTGAAAAGGAGCAGGCATTGGAAGCCGGCTGCAACGACTACATTTCGAAGCCAATAAGCGTGGAAGTATTGAAAGGAATGATACAGAAGTACTTCGAAAGATAATTATTTTACTGTTTTAGAAGGATTAAGGTTGATGGCACTGCCGGGGCACGACTTCAATTCGCATTGCGACTCAATAAAAAGCCAGTTTTAAGGCGGTATTATATCTTCACCTGGTATTGGTCTCCGGTGCGGGAAATTCGCTACTTTTGCAGCCTTATTTTTCGGAGGAATTATCCTGAAAAGATCAGGAAATAGCCTGTCGAAAAGGCAATACCGGCATCGTACAACTGAAATTATTAATGAGTAAAAATTATATCCCGCAGGCTTTTTATTTTACATTGGCTGTTGTGGGCATACTGAGTATCCTGTCGTTTTTCGAAATGGATGGAACTGTGCTGGGTTTTACCCCTAAGCCTGTAAGTATGTTTTCGGATATCCTGACCGACAGGAAACCGGAACTCAAAAAATCGCTCTTTATTGACACGCTCACATCCAAACCGGAACCTTGTCCCCCGGGTGTGGTCTGTTTCCGCAATTTCACAGAACAGAAATACCCGCTCGATAAGCTGCTTGCCCGATTGCTGAAAGCCAGGGATAAAAAGGGCAAAGTGCGGATTGCCTGGTATGGCGATTCCTTTTCGGATGGCGATATACTGGTGAGCGATTTGCGCGATACCTTACAAAGCCTGTATGGCGGAAATGGCGTTGGATTTGTCCCTATTACATCCGAAATTGCCGGTTTCAGGCGTTCGGTAATACATTCTTTTGGCGGATGGAATACCACATCCATCCTCACAAATCCGGGTTCAGGACACCTGGGAATCAATGGGTTCGGCTATTCGCCCGACTCGGGGAATTATGTTTTTTACAAAGGAAGCAATCAATTTAAACACACTTCCATATTTAATACTTTCAGGTTATTTTACACTTGCGACTATAACCAAAAAGCACGAATTCTGATCAATAAAAAGGATAGCAGGGTGATGGACCTGGCGGCATCTGCAAGTCCGGCCATGATCACTGTAAAGGTTGATTCGATAAGCCAGGTGAGTGCCCGTTTTAATTTGGGTGGAATTACATGTTACGGGGCATCGTTGGAAGATGAAACCGGCATTTATATTGATAATTTCGCGATAAAAGGCAATTCCGGGCTCGGACTCAGGGCCATTCCGCAGCGAAATCTCGCCGTTTTCGACAGTCTGTTGAATTATGATCTGATCGTTTTGCAGTTCGGACTCAATGTTTCAAACTCGCCTACTACCGATTTTACAAGTTACATTTCGGGAATGGCAAAGCTTGTCAATAAACTCAAAGAAGCTTTTCCCGAAACACCCATACTACTTTTAGGCGTTTCCGACCGTAGCAAACTTTTGCAGGGACAGTTTATAACCATGCCGGTTATCCCCTTGCTTATACAGGCGCAGGAAAAGATCGCACACGATAACAAACTGCTTTTCTGGAACCTTTTCGAGGCGATGGGAGGGGAGAATTCAATGGCTTTTTTTGCCAATTCAAAACCTGCGCTGGCTAACAAGGATTATACGCATCTGAATTTTGCCGGAGGGCGCAAAGTTGGTTTGTCATTTGCCCGGAGTTTTATTTATGAAGTTGAAAAATACCAGAAAAGGAGGAGTAGTCTTGTCGCACTTACGAAATAGTTTATTGATAATTATTGCATTAATCATAGGCAGTCTGGCGTGTAAAGCACAGGATGCTGTAGTTGATTCAACCGTTATTATTGAATTCCCATTTATCAATTATGAAGCCGATACGCTTATCAATGCCGCTTGCCTGACGCCGTTTTTCAACAAACTGCTGAAACTCGAAAACGGGGATACTAACCAGGTAAGCATACTTCATATTGGAGATTCGCATATACAGGCTGATTTCCTCACCCGGGAAGTGCGTAAAAATCTTCAGCTTCGTTTCGGCAATGCCGGAAGGGGGCTGGTGTTTCCGCTCAGGGTTGCCGGCACCAACGAACCTGCCGATTACCGCTCGTCATCAAACGTAAGCTGGTCCGTTTCAAAAATAATCGGCTCTGCCAGGAATCCGGAACCGGGAATTTCCGGTATCTCTATGAA
Organism: uncultured Bacteroidales bacterium; assembly: GCA_903917425.1. GTDB lineage: Bacteria > Bacteroidota > Bacteroidia > Bacteroidales > UBA4417 > UBA4417. The sequence continues at coordinate 5,927 of CAIXAQ010000362.1, read as the reverse complement.
TTCTGATCAAAGCGGAGCCTATTTCGAGTTTACAACCTCCAACCACGATGAACTTGATTATTCTTTCAACCAGGTAACACTCATTCACACTAAGGACTCACTTCAGTTCGACTGCCGGTTTACAAATTCCCCTTTCAAATTCGGGTACCTTATGTCGGCTATGCCCATGGAGAAAGGTGAATGTACTACGGTTGTAACCTTTGAGCAGCCGACCAGTTTTGTGCGCATCCAGGCTGAACAAACCGAAGCCGGGCAGAATTCAGTCAACCTGAACGGAGTGATACTGCAAAACAGCAAACCGGGAATTTTGTACCATAGCGTGGGGATCAATGGTGCCCATTTCAGCGATTATAACAGTTCTCCGCTGTTTTTCGATCAAGTGGATATTTTAAAACCCGACCTGGTCATTATTTCGCTTGGCACTAACGAAGGTGCAAATATTAAAATTACGGAGGCTGATATTACCCTGGCAGTATCCACCATGGTTCAAAATATTAAATCAACCAATCCCCAAGCCTGCATTTTGATTACAACCCCGGCTGATGACTATTTTCACAAAAAGTATAAAAACGCTTACCTCGAAGCAGTTCATCGCGCTTTGCTGAAAAGCGCAGAAAATGAAGGCGTTGCCTGTTGGGATATTTACAATACCACGGGTGGTTTCGGGTCGTGCGCCGATTGGCGGAAAGCTGCCATGCTGCAGCGCGATGGAGTACATTATACGAAGCAAGGATATACGCTACAGGGCTCACTCCTTTACAAAGCACTAATCGACAGCTATCTGAAGTATGCAGCAGATTGATATTCATAAACTTTTACAGGAGTTTGTTTACAACCCTAAAGAACCGATGATTTTCAGCAGCGGGTTCTTTTTATTCCTGTTTCTGGGGTTTATTGCTGTGTATAGTATTGTTTACAAGCACAATAAGCTGAAAAATATTTATCTTACACTGTTTTCCATATTTTTTTATTATAAATCGAGCGGGCTTTATTTTATTCTGCTCCTCGTAACTGCAGTTGTCGATTATAACCTGGCAAAACAGATTGCACGTTCCGAAAACCAGAAAAAACGCACACTTTTCCTGGTAATCAGTTTGTTCGTGAATATAGGAATGCTGATTTATTTCAAATACACTAACTTTTTCCTGGGCATAGTGTATGATTTAGCAAACAGGCCGTTCGATCCACTCAATATTTTTTTACCGGTAGGGATTTCATTTTTTACTTTCCAGAGCCTCAGTTATACAATCGACATTTACCGTCGTAACATCGAGCCGGTGAAAGATATTTCGGAATTTGCCTTTTTTGTCACGTTTTTCCCGCAGATGGTTGCCGGGCCGATTGTACGTGCATCGGTTTTTCTTCCACAGGTCCGCCAAAGGCCGTTTGTAAGTAAAGCGGATTTCGGGAAAGCTATATTCCTGATTTGCATTGGTTTATTCAAAAAAGCAGTGATTTCCGATTATATCAGTCTTAATTTTGTGGATAGAATTTTTGATAATCCGGGTCTCTACACCGGTCTCGAAAATCTATTCGGAGTTTACGGCTATGCCTTACAGATTTACTGCGATTTTTCGGGGTACACCGATATGGCCATCGGAATTGCTTTGCTGCTTGGGTACAAACTTCCTGCAAACTTCGATTCGCCATACCAGTCTGCAAGTATAACCGAATTCTGGCGGCGCTGGCATATTTCACTTTCCAGTTGGTTGCGCGATTACCTGTATATTTCGCTGGGAGGCAACCGGAAAGGCAAAATCAGAACCTATATAAACCTGATGATCACCATGTTACTAGGTGGTTTATGGCATGGGGCTGCACTCCGTTTCGTGATTTGGGGAGCCCTACATGGCATAGGCCTGGCTATCGAGAAATTTATTAGTTCAATAGTAAGCGTTCCGAAAAACAAATTCACACATGTTTTAGGTGTGTTTATTACATTCCATTTTGTGTGTTTTACCTGGGTGTATTTCAGGGCCGACAATATGACGGTGGTGAACGCAATGCTCACACAGATTACAACCTCATTTCATCCCGAAATAGCGGGTGATTTTATTAGGGCATATCCATATATCCTTATACTCATGGTGTTAGGGTATATACTTCATTTTATTCCTTCCCGGGTGGAATTGTCCGCACAGCAGGTGGTAATAAATTCACCGTTTGTACTAAAAGTGGCATACCTGGTAGTCATAGTATTAATTGTAATTCAGATCAAATCATCTGAAATACAGCCGTTTATTTATTTTCAATTCTAAGAGACAGTTCGAAATTGTTTTACATAGATGCTGAAGGGGCGAAGGGTGACAAGGTGAGGGGCGAACACAGGAGTTGTACAATGAATTGTTATCTTTAATTAAGGATACTTCCGTCTTCGGACTTCCGACTTCCAACCTTTAAGCTTTCGGAGAAAAGATTTGGTAAATTTCGACTTTGCCTAAATGAAACCTGGCCAGGATCAGAGATTAATTCAGCTTGGCAACTCCTTTAGTATTCTTAGGTTTCGCAAACATGATTCTCTGTTTAATTCTTATTTTGTATTACTATTGTTTGTTTCAATTTTTTCTTGAAATAGTTTATATTTATTGTCTCGTCCTTTTGTCTTGATACAAAAGGACCAAAAGATCAAGGCTTTATAAAAATACGATGCGTTTCTATGTCGGAGGTATCTCCTCGCAATACAAGGCATGAAAGATGGCACAAATTATTATATTTGTCGTTGCTGTGTATTGCTACACACATGCCAGCTGCACATACCTCCTTCAAGAACCGCTATCGTATTTTTCTAAGGCCGGTCCCATACTAAGGAAATCTTCCCTTATGGCAACAAAGTCGGACAAGGGTTTGGTTTCACAGGTAAATTTTCAGGGTATAAGGACCGGCCTGATAGAAATTTCACAACAGATGTAGCCGAAGGTAAACAGCGCGGGCATGTGTGTAGCAAAACACCAGCTTCACGTGCTGCCAGGATGTTGTTCAAACCTTCCAAGCCTTGTTTTGCGGGCTTTACCGAGGTGTACATCTGTGTGAAATTTCTATAAAGCCTTGAATTTTTGTTACTTTTTGTTCAAGCAAAAAGTAAGAGAATATATTATAGACGAAACAGTGTAAGTATTAAAACGGGGGAGCATTTTATTATTAGCACCTCAAAATAAGAATTCTCCGTTTTTCTGTCTTTGATTTGCAGGGTTCTCCGAAATGTCTTTAATTTGATATATCTAAATCTCTGAATGGTTTTTTAGGACTAAAACTCTTTAAAAACATCAAATTCTACTTCAATATTCTGACTACAAATTTTCCTGCCATGAAAAGTGTTTTCTCCATCGTACTTTTTTTTCTTCTGCTTTTATTATTGCCAACTGTGGCAGCGCATGCGCAAACCGGGAAATCGCCTGAAGAATATTTTGGATTTGCACCTGGTTCCGACGGCAATCTTTTCGACTACGATCAGTTAATTGCATATCTGAAGCAGTTGGATGAGGCTTCACCCAGGCTGCTTTTGAAGGAAATTGGCGAATCGCCCATGGGGAAAAAGATGTACATCCTTTTTATTTCCTCACCTCAAAACCTGGAAAAACTTGAGCGGTACAAAGAAATTAACCGCCAACTGGCCCTGGATTGGAAAATGAGTGACAATGCGAGAGATTCAATTGTGGCGGAAGGAAAGGTCTTTTTGCTTGCCACCCTTTCGATGCACTCTAACGAAGTCGGGCCGACACAAGCATCGCCGCAGATTGCTTATACCTTAGCCAATACGCAGGATCCTGAGATGTTAAAAATCCTTGATAATGTTGTTTTCATGGTTGTGCCAAACCATAATCCTGATGGGATGCAGATGGTGGTTGAGAATTACCGCAAATACAAAGGTACTCCTTACGAAGGTTGCTCATTGCCGGGAGTGTATCACAAATATATCGGGCACGATAACAACCGCGACTTTGTGACCCTTACCCAACAGGATAACAGGGTGATAGCTGCCATCTATAACAAGGATTGGTTCCCGCAGGTGATGGTCGAAAAGCACCAGATGGGTTCAACCGGAGTCAGGTATTTTGTTCCTCCGATGAGTGACCCCATTGCTCAAAATGTGGATGAAGGAATCTGGAACTGGTCGTGGGTATTCGGTTCAGCCATGGCTAAGGATATGAGTGCAGCAGCCTGTGCCGGTGTGGCGCAGCATTACCTTTTCGACGATTACTGGCCCGGCTCAACCGCAACGGCAGAATGGAAGAATATGATCGGTCTTTTAACCGAGGCTGCAAGTGTTTATGGGGCAACACCTCTCTATATCGAAAAAAACGAGTTGAAGGTCGCCGGGAAAGGCCTGGGCGAAAATAAAAAAGGCATCAATATGCCCTTGCCATGGGTCGGCGGATGGTGGCATCTTTCCGATATTGTTAAGTATGAAATGCAATCGACCTGGTCGTTGCTCCGGACTGCTTCGGCTAACAGGGAACAGATTCTTCGTTTCAGGAACGATATGTGCCGCAAAGAAGTGCTGAAAGGTAAGTCTATGGCACCCTCTTATTTTGTAGTCCCGCTACGGCAACACGACCAGGGCGAACTCGTGGCGCTGGTAAACCTGTTGCATGAGCACGGGGTTTATGTTTCACGACTTAAAGAAGATATGGTTTGGAATGATAAAACCCTTCATTCCGGTGATATCGTTGTTCCGCTTGCCCAGCCTTTTCGGGCATTCATCAAGGAAGTTATGGAAGCACAAACATTCCCTGAACGCCATTATACCCCTGGAGGCGAAACAATTAAACCTTATGATATCACCAGTTGGTCGCTTCCGCTGCATAAGGGATTGGTTTCATACGAAATTCCGGTGCCGGTTTTTGAATTGGATGCCAGGCTTGAACCCGTACAAGTCCCTTTTACCCTGCGTAAAGAGGCTCCTTTTCATGACAACGGGTTCTGGGTTTTTAGTGCAACAAATAACGAAAGTTATAAGGCCGCTTTCGGATCTTTAACTCTTGGATTGACGGTTAAAAGGACTTCAGCCGACATTATTTTTCAGGGCAAATCTATTGCGGCAGGCAGTTTCCTGGTGGCAGGAACGAAAATGGAGAAGTTTTCAGCTTTGAAAGATTCCCTCGCTATTTTGCCCGACTGGTTTGCTGACAACCCTGATACTTCGGCAGTATCAGTGAAAATGCCACGAATTGCCCTGGTTGAAAGCTGGTTTCATGATATGGATGCCGGTTGGACCCGCTACATTTTTGATCAGTATAACATTCCTTTCACTGTTTTGCGACCCGGCGACCTGGCTAAAAAGTCTTTCGAACTGAATTGTGATATTGTAATTTTTCCTGATGAAAATAAGAGTGTTCTGATGGAAGGAAAAACCAAGGCAGGCGAGGATTATTTCACGGCAAATTACCCGCCCGAATATACAAAAGGAATGGGGAAAGATGGTTTTCAGAAAATACTCAAATTCATCGGTAATGGCGGGAAGGTTCTTTCCTGGGGCGGTTCTACGGCACTTTTCGAAGGACTCATGAGTATAAAAACCAGTGAAACCGAAAGCGAAGATTTCCGCTTCCCTTTCACCAATGTGGCCGAAAAACTGCAGAAATCCGGGTTATACTGCCCCGGTTCGCTTTTGAAAGTAAACCTTTTGCCCAATAATCCGCTTACCCTGGGAATGAAACCGGAAGCAGGAATATTAACCACCGCCGAACAGGTGTTTCAAACCTCCTTACCTGGCTTCGACATGGATCGCCGTGTAATTGCCAGCTACCCCGAAGATCATGTTTTACTCAGCGGTTATTGCCAGAAAGAAGAATTATTGGGTAATTATGCTGCCATGGTGTGGCTTCGCAAAGGAAAAGGAAACCTGGTGGTTTATGGTTTCGGCCCGCAAAGCAGAGCCTCAACGCCCGGAGTGTACAAATTGCTTTTTAACGGACTTTTGCTGAAAT
>CAIXAQ010000361.1 GCA_903917425.1 uncultured Bacteroidales bacterium | reverse complement strand
TTGCCACTTAAAATACATGTTAACAGCTCGCCATTTCTTACATATTTATTCATTTTACAGTAATTTAGAAGTTTTTATTATACAGTTCATTTATTTCATTCGCTTTTAAATTCTCATCCAGATATAATGCTGCATCGAAGCGAACAAAACGCTCGTTTGGTCTTCTTCTTGAGATTCTCTGGATATTGATAAGGTGTTTGGCGGAAATATTGTCGGTTGTAATGTTTTTACCACCTGTGCCACAGCCAAGAGTGAGGGAAGGGCTTAATTTATTAAACATTCCACCAACTGCACCCTGAGAAGATGGGGTATTTACACAAATTCTTCCTGCATTCATGTGAATTGCAAAATATTTTATTTTTTCGTCATTATTTGAGAAAATGCTTGCAGAATGACCAATTCCGCCGTGGTAATTCAGATCGATACACATATTCATGGCTTTTTCGAAATTATCAACAACATAAAATGCAAGAATAGGTGCAAGTACTTCGGATGACAACGGATATTCATTCCCCACAGCTTTAATAGGAGCTATAAGTATCGTAACATCCTGAGGTGCTTTAATTCCGGCTTTTTGAGCAATTTCGAATGCAGGGCGGCCAACAATTTCCGGGTTCATCAAATGAGTATTAGCATCAATAGCTATATTGTTTAACAGAACTATTTCCTCATCATTCAGAAAATATGCTTTGCGTTTTTTAAATTCTTCAACCACTTTTTCGGCAATCTCTTTTTCGACAACAATAGCCTGTTCGCTTGCGCATATAGTCCCATTGTCAAAAGTTTTTGAAATAAAAATCTGTTCCACCGAAAATGGAATATCAGCAGATTTCTCAATAAACACCGGCACATTACCGGCACCTACCCCAATAGTGGGAGTACCCGAACTGTATGCTGACTTCACAAGTCCGGAACCCCCTGTTGCAAGAATAAGTGAAAGACTCTTATGAGACATCAACTCCTGAGTTTGCTCGCGGGTAACACTTGTAAGCCACTGTATGCATCCTTCGGGAGCTCCTGCTTTTAACGCTGCTTCATAGCAAATACGTGCTGTTTCGCTGCAACAATTGATAGCTTTTTTTGAAGGGCAGATTATTATCGGATTTCTGGCTTTTAACGATATCAGAATTTTGAAAACGACTGTTGATGTTGGATTCGTTACCGGAATTATTGCCAGTATTGGCCCCATAGGTTGTGCAATTTCCACAATCCCGCTCTCAACATCCTCATTAATAATGCCAACAGTTTTTAAATTTTTAATGTCTTCATAAACGAGTTGAGACGCTATCACATTTTTCAGAACTTTATGCTCCCAAATGCCCATGTTGGTTTCATGATGTGCCATTTTTGCAAGCATTACCCTGTTGTTAAAGGCTGCTTCAAAAACACTTTTTACAATTTCGTCAGTTTGTTCCTGTGTAAACTGACTGAATTCGGCTGCAGCCATCGTTGCATCCTGCATTACTCCTTCAATGTAATTTTCCATTTAACTATTATTTTGTTTGGTTAATTATATCAATTTATTCTGGTTGGGATCTCTTTCATAGCATTAAGCAAAAAGAAATTCTAATATTTACTGTGTTTATCATAATTCATCAATTAATGTCATTCAATTCGCTAAGCTTCTTTATTCATTATACCAAGCTTATCAAAACACCAAAAAGACAAGGATAAGGCAACGCCTACAATGGCAGCTAAATCCATCCCCTTAAGTTGCACCGATCCTATGTCGATTGAAGCCCCACTAATACCTGCAACAAAAGTTACTGCCCCTGCAACCATATTCCGGTTATTGCTAAAATCAACCTTTTGCTCAACAAATATTCGGAACCCTTGCACAGCAATTATTCCAAATAAAAGCATTGTTATGCCACCCATCACAGCAACAGGTATGCTGGAAATTGCAGATGAGACCTTTCCGATGCACGAAAAAGCAATAGCAAGTATGGCAGCACCTCGAATTACCCAAACAGAATAAACGCGCGTAATTGCCATCACCCCTATATTTTCGCCATATGTAGTATTGGGTGTAGAACCTACCAATCCTGAAAGAACATTACTTATGCCATCGCCAAGCAGGGAGCGGTGCAAACCGGGTTTTTCAATAAGGTTAGTTTCCGTAATACTACCGGTAACAATTAAATGGCTGATATGCTCTGCCAGCACTACAATACATACAGGTGCAATAATAAAAATGGCATTTGCATCGAACACCGGTGCATTAAACTTAGGCGAGGCAAACCATGCAGCATTGGCAATTGCAGTTGTGTTGACCATGCCCATAACAAAGGCAAGCAAATAACCTGCAACAACGGCAATCAGTATGATGATAACTTTTACAAAACCCCTGAACATCACTGAGCCAAAAATACCGATGCAAAGGGTTGTCATTGAAACTATAACAACCTTGCCATCAATTACAAATGGTTGAACAACTTTTCCAATCGCGGTTGGCCAGGGTGCTAAACCAGCCTGCTGAGCTGCAAACGGCGCCAGTTCAAGCCCGATAATGGCCACTACTGCTCCCATAATACAAGGAGGCATCACTATATCAATCCAACCGATGCCCCAATGTTTGACCACAAAAGACATCAGTATAAAGAATAACCCAAAAAAGATAAACCCCGACTGGGCATGACCATATCCACCATAAGCAAAAATGATCAATAATGTAGGTGCAATAAAAGCAGAACTGGAACCCAAATAAGCAGGTATTCCCCCTTTTGTTACCCAGGAGTAAATTAAAGTACCAACACCATTCATAAGCAATGCAATAGCAGGGTCAACGCCCAAAAGTATGGGAGCTATAATCGTACCGCTAAACATGGCTGTCAAGTGTTGAAAACTAAGCGGTAAACTTTCCAATAAAGGAAGTTTTTCGTGAATACCAATAATACGACGTTCCATATTACTTTATTAAAAAATTTATCTCAGCGGATTATTCCATTATTCGTTTTCTGGGTGTCAAAATTGAAAACATAAGCGCTAATCCATACAGAACTGCAGCAAGAATAATGACAAAATGTAAGCCTGCAATAATACTTTCAGGGGAAAAACCTGACAATGTTTTTGCATGAATTCCTGTATTTGCATTTTTTTCGACAAAGAGGAAACTGAAAATGATTTCAAAAATCGCAACACCAATGACAGAACCGAAATTTG
>CAIXAQ010000360.1 GCA_903917425.1 uncultured Bacteroidales bacterium | reverse complement strand
TGGCAGATAAGAAAAACGGCTTAAAAACCACCTACCGGCAGGGTGAAATAACAACCGAAACTTTTGTTGATGATGTTAAACAAGGACCAACCACGTATTATTATCCGGATGGAAAAGTTCGGTTGATAGTAAACTTTATTGCCGGTCTCGAAAATGGAATTGCCCGCGAACTGGATACTGACGGAACTGTTATTACTTACATGGAATACAAAAGAGGTTTCCTGGTAAGCCGCGAACGTATCAATCGCAAGGATAGCAAAGGATTGAAACAAGGTCGCTGGAAATACTTTTATGATAACAATACGGTAAAACTCGAAGGAATTTATAAGGAAGATAAAAGAAACGGGTATTTTAAAGAATACGATGAAAATGGAAGCCTGCTGTCGGTAAAAAAGTTTATTAATGATATTGAACAAATTGAAGTACAAGAACTTACAAGTTTAAAGCTAAAAACTGATTATTACCCGAACGGGCAGGTAAAGACCGTTGCCAGTTACAATGGCGACGTTCCGGAGGGAGTGCGCCGCGAATACAACCCGGAAGGTAAAATTGTGGCCGGATATATTTTTACAAAAGGTGCTCTTACAGGCGAAGGAATTGTGGACGAAGAAGGAAATAAAGACGGAGCCTGGAAAGAATATTATACCGACAGCACACTTCGTTCGGTGGGTACATATGCCAAAGGAAAAGTAATCGGTAACTGGAAATATTATTTCGAAAACGGAAAACTCGAATCGGAGGGAAAATATACTAAATCAGGTTTGCTGGATGGTACCTGGCGATGGTATTTTGAAGATGGAAGCATCAGGCGTGTACAATCGTATATTGCCGGAATGGAAGACGGTGAGTACGAAGAACATGATGAAACAGCCAGGCAAATTGTTAAGGGTCAGTTTGTCGAAGGCTTGGAGGAAGGCGACTGGGTGTACGATTTCGGTAACTACCGCGAACTTGGACCGTATAAGAGCGGTGCCAGGTTTGGAAAATGGAAATCGTATTATGCCGATGGTACTCTTAAGTTCGATGGCGAATATATCGACGATAACCTGAACGGGAAAATAAACTGGTACTGGCCAAGCGGTAAATTAAAGGACCAGGGCAATTATGTGAATGGGAGCCGCGAAGGCGACTGGATCACCTTTAGTGAGGACGGAACCCCGTTCCTTATCATAACGTATCGTGGCGACGGCGAAAAGCGCTATGACGGCGTTGTTATCAAGCCGTCATTTGAGGAATAATACTAAATCACCCTGTTTCTTTAAAAATCAGTGAAGAAAGATTGCTTTTAAACATATCAAATTTATAGAGCGTTATACAATAGGGGGCCGGTAATTTTTTTTACCGGCTTTCTTATTTTTATCGAAATACAGCCTTATATTAGTGGTGTTGAAATGATTACCTTCAGTTGTAATCAAAAAGTGTATCAATCCAGCATTTTTAAGCCATTAACACAATGTATCAGCGATCAACAAATTCAATACAGGAACCAAATCTTTCACAATTTGAGGGAAAGCTCGGTTTTAGTTTTAAAATTCAGGTAGTCAATAATATAAAATAATCACCATGAACTTTTGCACCAAGTGCGGTAATCCGCTTAATCCCAATGCACGCTTTTGCGGCAGTTGCGGAACAACTATCAATGTATCGGGAAGCAACTCTGTTGCATTCAATGTCTCTGATCCGTTGCCCACGAAGACCGGGACTTCACCCCAGATGTCTAACCTCAATTTCAGTATGAAAAACTCACAGCGAAGCGTAGTCAATATCTGGCTTATTTTAATGGCGGTTTTTGTGTTTTGTGTTTTCGTGCCTTCCATCATTGGTTTAGACGGCTTCGGTGGTGGTTTTTTCATGAGTTTTATGTCAGGTTTTTTGGCGATTATGAGTGTGATAGTGATTTTAATCTATCGATCGCGGGCCAAGCAACTCGATAAAATACTGAAAGGAGAAGGCCGGGTTGCTGTTTGGCAATATGCAGCGGATGAATGGTTGCGTTTTATTGCCGCCGATTTCGAAGAAGAAAAGAAGAGTAAGAAAATGCTTTTTTTCGTTGTGGCTATAATTGCAGTTGTAGTGGGTCTTTTACTCATGATCTCTTTAGACAATACACTTGTGTTGTTTATTGCCTTAGGCATTATACCCATAGTTGCCATACCTGCCTTTATTGCACCCCGTTACAGGTATAACAAACTTAAAAATTCCGAAGCCAAGGCACTGATCGCCGAAAAGGGAGTGATTGTAGGAAAAATGTTCCATATATGGATAGGTCTCGGAGCCAGGCTCGATAGTGTAATACTCAATTCGGAAGTTAATCCCGCTATGATTGAGTTTACGTATTCGATGCCTACCCGCAACGGACGAAACACCAATGTAGCCAGGGTTCCTGTTCCAAGAGGCAAATACGAAGAGGCATGCAGGATTACAGATTATTTTAGTAACCGGGATCAATAATCTTATTTCTTCATTAAAAAAACAAGCCTGCCGGTGTTTACCGACAGGCTTGTTTTGCTTTAGCTAATGTTGTTTATATTCCTATGAGTTCTTTATCTGCATAACCCTGTGGTGGATGCTGGTTAAATAATTAATCATCGTAATATACTTGTTGGCCGCCGGTGC
>CAIXAQ010000359.1 GCA_903917425.1 uncultured Bacteroidales bacterium | reverse complement strand
GTCGATAGTAAATTTTTGAGTTTCGTAATAATGCAATTTCCCATCAAGCTGCACCAGGCTTTCTTCAATTTTATGATAACCCAGTTCCATAGAGTCTAAATCATCCTTCATCAATTTTTCGCCTAGTTCATCCGGGAACACTTCCATCATGGTCTTATCGAGCCATGCCGATGCGCCAAAGGCTTCATCCATATATTTGTTAACATAAAGGGTTTTACCCTGGTGGTCTTTCATGAAAACGACGGAGGGCAAATAATCCATAAATAAGGAAAATCTTGATTCACTTTCCTTGAGGGCCTCCTCTGAGCGTTTGCGACCCGTAATGTCTTCGAAAATGTAAAACCGCCCGTAATATTCGTCGCCCGCACCCCGTATCTGTGTTGAAAAACGCCTGACTGTCCGGTTTTCGGTAAAGGCTATTTCATCTTCAATCACCACACGGTTATCTTCGAACTGCAAAGGTTTGCACGATTCGGCAAAAGCCGGAATGTCAGCCAGCACCGGCAAGCAATAAGGAATGATATCGTTGTTTTTGAGTTCGCCACGTTTCATTTGCTCCTCAAAAGGTTCAATTTCCCATATTTCGCAAAAGCGGCGATTAAAGTACAGTATATCATCCGTGCGGTTGTCAACTACCAGAAATCCCAGCGGCGACGCGTTTGACATATAATTCAGCAGCGACTGGTTCCAAAGCAATTCGTCTTCGGCTAGTTTGCGTTGTGTAATATCGTGATAATTGAGTAATATGCCATTGATAACCGGATCGTTAGCCAGGTTGGTGGCCGTAAGTTCGATGGGCTTATAACTACCGTCTTTACATTTGTATTTATATTCCACAGTCAAGGCAGCCTTGTCCTTTCCGAGAAGGGAATAAAATTCACGCTGAATGCGTTCCAGGTCTTCGGGGTGAACTGTTAACCATCCGTTGGTGCCAACCAGGTCGTTGGGATTCCAGCCAAAGTATTTCTCAATATTCGGACTTATATACTTCATAATGCCATCCATAGCCATGATCCCAATTACATCAGAAATATTGGAAATCATGGAGCTGTGACGTATTTCACTCGCCCGCAATAACTCTTCTGCTTCCTTTCGTTCGGTGAGGTCCATGTTTGTTCCAGTGACACGAATTGGCTTACCTTCAGAATCTCTTGTAATAAATCCGCGTGAGAGAACCGAGACATACCGGCCATTTTTATGCAACAGGCGAAATTCAGCCTCATAGCTTTCATTTACACTTTCAAGGGCCTTAGTTAAAATATCATTCACCCGATGAATATCTTCCGGGTGTGTGAGGTCCCTCCATAGACTGCTGTCCGAAGGAATTTCCTCAGGTTTGTACCCAAGTTGCTGCCACCATTTATGAGAATAGTATAATTTATTTGTGACTAAATTCCAATCCCAGGGAGCATCATTCGAACCTTTTATGACCAAATCCAATTGTTCCTGGCTTTCGCGCAAGGCTTCTTCTGCCTCTTTGCGTAAGGTTATGTCCTGAAGTGTTCCTGACATTAAGAGTGGTTTACTTTCAATATCCCATTCACTGATTTTTCCTTTATCGAAAACCCAAATCCAGTTTCCGTTTTTGTGTTTCATTCTGAATTCAGAAGCGAAATAATCCTCTCCTTTTTTAAAGAGCATTTTCAAGAGGTCGATAGTATTTAAAGAATCATCAGGGTGAATAAAATTAATCCAAGTGTCAATACTTACAGGCAATAGTTCATCCAAAGAATAACCAATCATTTCAGCCCATCGTTCATTGACAATATTTTCACCTGTTTTTATATTCCATTCCCATGTTCCGACATTGGTGCCTTCAAGTATAGACACAAGACGTTGTTTCTCAATGGCCAGGGCTGCTTCGATCTCCTTGCGTTCCGTAATATCCCTGATAAAACCGTGCCAGAGTACTGACCCATCGGCTTCGCGCTCAGGCATGGCATTGCCCCATAGCCAGCGAATGGTTCCGTCCAGATGCTTTAGGCGGTATTCAATGCTCCAGAGTTCAAGTTTGTTTGCTGAAGTCTGAATGGATTCAGCGACTCCATCCAAATCATCGGGATGCAGAATGGCAAAAACACTGGAAGCATCCTTACTAACTTCTTCGGGGCTTACCCTGTAAATATTCCTTATGCCTTCGCTAGTATAAGGGAAACAAGAAGTGCCATCGGGGCGTAACTGGTACTGATAGACCATTCCCGGCACACGGTCGGCAATTTTATTCAGCCTGTTTAATGCTTCCTGAAGTTGTTGTGTACGCTCATCAACTTTGCGCTCCAAGCTTTCATTCAATTCGAGAATTTCCTTTTCAGCCTCTTTTCGTTGAGTAATGTCTTCCTGAATAGCGAGGTAATGGGTGATATTGCCACCAGAGTTGATAACAGGCGAAACGGAAGAGGACACCCAATAATATTCTCCCTTTTTCTTTTTATTATTAAATTCCCCCTTCCATTCGTTTCCTGACCTGATGGTTTCCCAAAGATCCGTGTAAAGTTCCCTGGAGGTTTGACCCGAGCTAAAAATCCGGGGATTACTACCTATTAATTCTTCTTTTGAATACCCTGATATTTCGATAATTTTCGGGTTTACATATTCAATTTCGCCGGACAAATTGGCGATATAGGTCATTACCGGACTTTGCTCAATGGCCTGTGAGAGTTTTTTCATGTTCTCCTCTGCACCTTTGCGTTCAGTAATATCCCAGGTAAGGTCAGCAAGCAATGTTACAATATAGATATCTTTTTCAGTATAGTCTGCAGATTTATTACCGATTCCCACTATAGCCGCGACTAAGTTGTTCCGGAACACAGGAACTACCAGTTCGCGTATAACCGATGCATGTCCTTCGGGCAGTCCCTGCCGGTGTTCAAGGCTCATATAATCGTTGTGGATAATTGCTATACGCTGCCGCACACAATCGACCCAAACACCTGCTTTATCGAGGCCATAGTGCTGGCTGCTACTTTCGGCTGTGCACATGGCTTGTAAGGTGTTGGTGGACCAGCTTTGGAGTGTCAGTGTTTTTTGATCGGTATCGACCGCATGGAAAAATCCTATATGGCTGTTGGTGAGTATTTCCAGTTCATCGAGCAATTTTTGCTGCAATTCATCACGCGAATGTAATTGGGCAAATTCTGTAAGCCGCAGCCGGGCTTCAAGAATTTGTTCCGATTGAATCCGTTCCGTAATGTCATGGGCTTTTCCCTGAATGGCGATTAAATCTCCCTCCTTATTGAAAATGGGAATCTTCCATGACTCCGTCCAAATAATATTTCCATCCTTTTTGATCCACCTCAGTTTTTCAGACTCAGGATTAATGATGCCTTTTTGCAGTGCCTGTATGAGGTGTTTGTCGTCAGGATGAATCATTTTCATTCCCAACATGGGATCGTTGTAGTGCTCTTCAGGAGTGTACCCCGTGATTTTCAGTGCTGACGGACTGACATATTCAAAACCTGAGGCAGGTTTTAAGTTGTAAATATAAATCAGATCGTTTGATCGTTCAGCAATAAAACGGTATTTTTCCTCACTCTGTATTAATTTATTTTCAGCCAGCTTTCTTTCAGTGATATTCTGAAAAACCCCAAACATTTCAACCGGGTTTCCATTGTTGTCGTATTTCAGTTCTGCTTTAGAGGTGATGATCCTGGCAGGAGAGCCATCGGCAGGATGTATTTCATATTCAAGATTGTAGGGTATGCCTTTCTCCAGTAGGTTGTAAGAAGCCTGCTCTACCATTTCGCTTTCAGGGATGCAGGATTTTACATTTTCTGTTGTAAAATTTTCAAGGTTGTCGCCTAATCCGAACAAATGCAAAGATTCCATTGAGCCTTCCAGTTCTCTTGTTTTCAGGTTATAGGACCAGGAACCCGTGTTTCCGATTTGCTGTGCCATGGCAAGTTGATGATTAGCAATGGCAAGTTCACCGGATCTCTTTTTCATTTTTTCTTCGGCCTTTTTGCGCTCGG
>CAIXAQ010000358.1 GCA_903917425.1 uncultured Bacteroidales bacterium | reverse complement strand
GGCAGTTCAATTGCAAATGAAGCTGTTGTACTTGCTGGTTACTCGGCTACTCAGCAAGGGGCATACAAATACGATGCTAACACACATATGTTTACATCGAGTGTTTTTTTATTCAAGAATGTACTGTCAATTTATTACCGGTTTTCAACACAGGGATACTCTAATATTGAAAAAACAGAATATATTACTTTAAATTATTTCACCCAGAACCTTGTCGGATGCCGGGTTGATTTTGTTTTTCTTGCAGCCGGTGCCGAATACGAAAACTATAAAAGCTCGATTCTTCCCTATCGTATGATGAGATATTTTATAAATTTTCAAAAGAAATACGGGAAAAATTTAACGCTCACCCTTAATGGCAACCTGCAGAATTATGTAATGCTCGATGAACCTGAGCCGAAATACCAGAACTACCTGGATATTGCGGGTAAAGGCGTTTATTCCCTTTTCAGGAATACAAACCTGAGTCTTGATATTATGTACCGCAAGCAGCAAGGACGGGGCATTGACCTGGAACTGCTCTCCTCAAAGTGTGAAATAACCTCGGTTGTAAACCGCCTGTATTTAACCTTCGGATTAGAGGTTTATAAGCGCTATTATGTCGGCGAAAAGGTTAATTTTAAAGGAACATACATTAAAATTGTAAGAAAATTTTGACCATGGAAAAATCGCTGATGTTTCTTGTTTTGCTCCCTTTTATGCTGCTCTTCGGGTTTTCCGGTCAGAATAATTTTAAAAATAATAAAATGGCATCTGATTATAGTAATGATTTTCAAAAAGTACCTGAAGATCCCACATGTACTGATTGCCACAGCGATCTGCTTGAAAGCAAAATAACACATGCACCGGCAACCGAATCCTGCAAAAACTGCCATACAGTCAATTTGATTGAACACACTAAGAATGGCGCTCGTGGTTTAAACCTTACCCGGAAAGTTCCTGAATTATGCTATGGATGCCACAAAGAATTTAAAACTGAACTGGATGCGTTGCCTAATTTACACCAGGCGGTTAAAAATGAAAATAGCTGCATTATCTGTCATTCGCCACATTCATCTGATAACAAGAAACTTCTTCAGTATGAACAAAAGCAATTGTGCCTCAGTTGCCACGATAAGGAAGTAACCGCAACCTCGCAAAAAGCAGTAAACATCAAAAGACTGCTTGCCAACAGCAAAGTAATTCATCCTCCCGTCGAAAAAGGATGTATTGTTTGTCACCAGCCGCACGGATCATCAAATAACTACTTGCTGATAAGCAGTTTCCCGAAAGGAAATTATGCCTCGCCTGTAAAAGATACTTTTGCGCTTTGCTGGGAATGCCACGACAGTGATTTGCTGGAACT
This sequence comes from uncultured Bacteroidales bacterium, assembly GCA_903917425.1. Taxonomy (GTDB): domain Bacteria; phylum Bacteroidota; class Bacteroidia; order Bacteroidales; family UBA4417; genus UBA4417. Next base: position 1,550 of record CAIXAQ010000358.1, on the reverse strand, counting down.
GGAAAAGACCGATGCTTCAACCAATTTCAGGGATGGAGAGCGGAATCTGCATTATGTACATATGAATGGTAAAAAAGCAAGGACATGTGTTATGTGCCACAATGTACATGCTTCAGCAAATGAGCATCTTATTGAAGATAAGGTGCAATTTGGCGAGTGGAATCTGCCAATCCGGTACGTGCCAAGTTTAAATGGAGGTTCATGCTTTCCGGGCTGCCACAACGAAAAAACATATACGCGGTAATAGACACTAATAATTTCATTACCAACCTGACAGTTTTTGTACTTATCATTAGCAGCAGATATATGACTGCTAAGGGCTGAATGAAGAGAAAAAAAAAGATACTAACATTGAGATTAACTTAAGTCAAGTGGCTCAAATTCAATATATTTACTCAAGGTAAAATGTTAGAAATTGTCCGATCAAAATTATAAAGCACACCATGATGGTTTGTTTGCATAAGGATAAACATTTGTATAATTTGATAACCAGGAGTTTGTTATTCATACTCCTGCTTTCAGCATTTCATTTTTCGAATGCCCAAAATACACATGACAACCAAACTACAAATCAATATTCGGCGGCTATACTGAAAGCTGATAAATTTTTACTTGAAGAAAACTATATACTTGCATTAAATGAGTATGAAAGAGCCTGGGATTTGTATCCCCGCCAAAGCTACACCGGTAAAAAGATAGAGCAAATAAACAGAACGCTCAGGAACACGCCTTTGAGTGCCAAATTGTACGAGGAATCGATTGCTAAAGGTGATATCTGTTTTATTGCCAGAGATTATAAAGGTGCAAATGCGGCTTATTATAATGCGTTAAAGCTGGATCGTACCGCGCAATATCCAAAAGACCAGCTGCTCGAAATTTTAAAACTATTCATCGATCCCGAAAACGACTCACGCTACCGGATTTTGCTTATTCATGCAACCAAGTCGCTCGAAAAGAGAAAATATGACGCCGCGATAGGTTTTTATGAAAATGCTTTATTGATAAAGCCTAAGGACGAATGGCTGATAAGTAAAATCAATGAAACGACACTTTTAAAAGCGAAGGTTTTCTCCGAAATGGATGAGTATTCCAGGTGCCTGGCTGAAGCGGATATGATGATGGAACAGAAAAGATGGCCCGAGGCTCGTTCCGAATATTCAAAAGCATTGGTAATTAAACCAAATCAGAACTATCCGGCTGCCAAAAGTGTGTTAATTGACTATTTGAAAACGATTAACAAAACTCCTGAACAAGACTATTCGTCGATTATTGAGGTTGCTGACCGGTTTTTTAAACTTGAGGATTACGAAAATGCTGGAATTCATTACCAGGAAGCCGCTAACCTGAAAACGAATAATAATTATCCTCAGAATATGCTTAAAAAGATAAAGCATATTTCGTTGCAGGCAAACGCACTAAGTATAAACTACGAAGCAGCCGTGGCCAATTCAGATATTTTAAGTCTTGCCGGTGATGAAAAAGCTGCGCTTATTGGCTACCAGGCCTGCATTTTTCACCAGCCGGATGACAGTTACGTGGAGTCGAGAATT
>CAIXAQ010000357.1 GCA_903917425.1 uncultured Bacteroidales bacterium | reverse complement strand
GGAGCTAAAAGGATAGTAAGTTCCAATAGTCGCGGACAGTTGATCACAACCGCTTTCTTAAATACCGATGGTAAAATAGCCGTTGTGGTAATGAACCAGAGCAACGAAAAAATACCTTATCGCATCTGGATAGCCGGACAGGCGGCAGAAACAACCAGTTTGCCTCATTCCATTCAAACGTTGGTTGTCGAATAAAATACCTTCTGTTGGCTTTGTGGTTTTCAAATTGCTGTTTAATAGTTGATTGAGCAAACAGCAAAATATGCCAAATTAATAAGAAGTAAAATGTTGAATTAAATGAAAAATCCCTGTCACCAAAAATGGCAGGTATTTTTTTTGAAAAATAAGGGCCCTAGCTGGCAAGTGTTTTTGCCAAAAGGTAATGGCAAAAGGAGCTTAGAATAATTATTTTAACGGGTATCTGTCATTCATAATATCAGGGTTTCTACTCGTATGGAATACCCCCAGAATGTAACATGTTGAATCTTCGACAACAAAAAATATATTGAAGGGGAAACGCTTTATTTGGGCTTTTTTTATCTCCTTATATTCCGCTGAAAATTAGTTTGGATTTTCTTTTATTCTTTCAATTGTGTAATCTATAACATCTGCAAAATCATCTCCTAAACCTTCTTTTTGTTTGTTATAAAATTCAATACTTTCTTGTAAGTCTTTTTCTGCAAACGGAGATATCCTGATTCTCATTGTTTTACATATTTTTGCTTTACATCTTCCCATTCAGCGTATTCAGGTTTGTGCTCCAAAAAATGTTCGTATCTGTGATCAAGTTCTTTCATTTGTTCTGCCGAAAGTGCATTGTCTTCGTTCTCAATAACTTGCAGGAAATCGTATTCTTTGGTTTGTGTTAAAGACTTTAAATAACCAAGTAAATTTCTGGCTAAATCGCTTTCAGTCTTATTGATAATTATAGTATAGGTCATAATTCATTTTTTTTATTATTCATGTAAAGATAACACTTTTTACTTTGATTCGATAGGCAAAGGTTCAAAATTTCTTTCAAAGACCTCACTTCTTACCTGCTTTCTGTGTTATGGGTTTGTGGTGGGTTGTGCTGGTAATGGAAGATAAATACTAATCACTCCCACGGTGCACAGTGGCAGGAATTTTAATCAGGAAGGTTTTTTGCATACATATAAATGTAAGATGCGCACAAGCATAAGTGAGAGGGATTTTCCGGTTTGTAGTGCTGGCTAAAATGGGTTAGCAAATATGTAAACTTTGAACATTAAATGTCTACTTTTGTCTTACTATTTCCCTTTTGTTGTTCTGAATTCTATAAAAAAAGTAAGGATCCTGAGATTCCTTATTTTAATAATCATTTTATGCCTGAGAAATTCGATGTACTGATTGTGGGTGCTGGCCCGGCAGGAATAACCACTGCGTTAAAACTTGCAGGTTCAGGGCTGAAAATAGCCATAATTGATAAGGCGCAATTTCCCAGGGAAAAAACCTGCGGTGATGGCCTGACACTTGATGTAATGAACCAGCTTCCGCTTGTTTCGGAGTCGCTTGCCGAGGCATTCCGCAATTTCCCGAAAAAACTGCCAAGTTACGAGGCAGTTCTGTTTTCCCCTGATCTGCGCCATGTTACAATTCCGTTCAGGATAAAAAGTGAAAACAAGCCCATTTTTACCTGCCAGCGCAGTGATTTTGATAATCTTTTGTTCGGACAATTAAAACAGCACGAAAATATTTCTGTCTTCGAGAACTGTAAAGCACAGAAAATTCAAATTACCGACAAGCATGTGGTGATTTCCAGCGATGAATTTATTTTTGAAGGAAGCATTGTGGTCGGGTCCGACGGAGCTAATTCATTAGTTTCGAGGCAAATGGGTTTGAAAAGAATTCCGAAAGAGCAAACTGCCGTCGGGTTAACGGCCTATTACACGGGATTGAAGCCGCTGAATGAGAAGAACCCTATCGAATTGTATCTTTTCCGCGATATAATGCCCGGGTATCTGTGGATATTTCATCTTGGTGACGGTAAGGCTAATGTTGGAATCGGGATGCTATCTTCAGCCATCACAACAAAAGGAATTGATATAAAAAAGAAATTCAACGAATTGCTGTCAGCTAACCCATTAAAAGACAGGTTTGTAAATGCAAATTGTGAGAATGGGATCAAAGGACACATCCTTCCGCTGGGGT
>CAIXAQ010000356.1 GCA_903917425.1 uncultured Bacteroidales bacterium | reverse complement strand
TTAATATTATCCGATTCCCATAAAACATCTGCCGATATTCCAATCTGAGCCAGGTAAAACCGTCTTTTTTTCGATTCGGAGAGTTCGTGTAACAACTGGCTGCGGCGGTGTTTTTCGCGTTCGTCAACCTTGCCTTCCATTTGCAAGGCCATAGTACCGGGGCGTTCGGAATAGGTGAACACATGCAGGTATGTAATATCCTGATTTTGGATAAAAGTGTAAGTATCGTCAAAATCTTCTTTTGTTTCGCCCGGAAAACCCACAATTACATCCGCTGCAATGCATGCATCAGGCATCAGTTCTTTGATGCGCTTAACTCTTCCGGAAAATACTTCGCGAAGGTATTTGCGCTTCATGAGTTTCAAAATCTTATCACAACCACTTTGAAGAGGAATATGGAAATGAGGCAGCAGCTTTTCAGAAGCAGAAACCAATTCAATGATGTCGTTGTTTAGCAATTCGGGTTCAATTGATGAGATACGGATTCGTTCAATGCCTTCGAGATTAGCAAGTTGATGCAGTAAGTCTAAAAAGGATTCGTTATTCTGCCTTCCGAAATCACCGATGTTTACCCCGGTAAGGATGATTTCTTTCAATTCAGTGGCCGCAATTTCCCGGGCCACCTTCATTGTATTTTCAATGTTTTCGCTTCGGCTGCGGCCTCGCATGTAAGGAATGCTGCAAAAAGTACAGAAGTAATCGCAGCCATCCTGAACCTTGAAAAAGGAACGGGTTCGATCGCCTATTGAATAAGAAGGTATAAATTCACGCGTTTTATTGATTTCGGAAACTATACTAATGCTTTGAATTTCTGCACTATCATTATTAATATTGTTTTTGGCCGAAATGATCTCCCCTAATTTGAATTTGTCCTGGTTGCCTAAAACCCAACTGACCCCTTCCATTTTACTGAACATTTCGGGGTTAGCCTGTACAGCACATCCGATAACCGCAACCCTGGCTTCAGGATTCCTCCGGTGTGCCTGCCTGATGGCAGTTTTACATTTTTTTTCTGCAATAGCCGTTACGGAGCAAGTGTGAACTATATAATAATCAGCTTGTTCGCCAAAATCAACCACTTCAAAATCATCAATTCCGAATTGCCTCGTGATGGTACTTGTTTCGGAAAAATTGAGCTTACAACCTAAAGTATGGAATGCGATTCGTTTTTTGAAAGTCATGGGGCAAAGGTAAGAATTTAGGGTTTTAGTGTTTCAGTGTTTCAGTGTTCAGGTTTCAGGGTTTCAAGTTTCACAGAAATACTTATGATTGATCACCGATTAACGATTTCCGATTAACGATTAACAAGTTACGATTTACGAATTACTATTAACCATTAACTTCCCCTCCCTCCACTGGCTATATTGCTGGATAACAATTCCCATAACGATAACTGCAAGCCCGATTACTGTCGATGGAAGGATTTTTTCGCCTACAAAAAATGAAACCAGGATCAGAGAGATAAAGGGTGAAATAAAAACCAGGTTCGAAACACGTGCGGTATGAGTCGATAATTGAAGTGCCGTGAGCCATAGAACGAAAGTCAGTCCCATTTCGAATACACCTATATAAACAGCTCCCGCAAATCCGTGGAAAGAAGGTAGGATGAGATTTTTGGTAAAAACATTCCAAACCAGGATATACACCGCCCCAAAGGCGAAATTGACAAACATCTTTACAATAGCCTCGCGGGGATCTTTCATGTTAATGATCCAGAACAAAGCCCAAAAGAATGCACTCCCGATGGCAAGCAGCACACCTGTTGTATCCGAAAACCTGAATTCGGTGAAGTCCCCATGCATCGCAATTATTACAGTACCTGCAAAACTGATTACTATCGCCATAAAACTCACAATATTAATATGTTGCTTCAGGAAAATGACAGAGAAAATCACCAGCATTACGGGCCATATATAATTTAGTGCGACACCTTCCTGCGCCGGAATTCGGTTATAGGCTTCAAAGAGCACCAGGTAGTAGAGGAACGGATTGAAAAGTCCCATTAGTGCAGAGTTCAGGGTTTGTTTTGGTGTTATCTTTTTCAGAGTGGCAATTTTCCCCTTAATTAAAATTACACCTCCCAGGAAACCAAAAGCTGTGAAAGTT
>CAIXAQ010000355.1 GCA_903917425.1 uncultured Bacteroidales bacterium | reverse complement strand
CCTGGAATTGAGTGGGGATATTCAAGTTCACCCGTAATCTTTAAGGATAAAATAATCGTCCAGAGCGATATCCCCAAAACTCCCTACATTACAGCCTTAGATCTCTCTACTGGAAATGAAGTGTGGAAAACATCACGCGGTGATGAAGTTCAGACCTATTGTTCTCCTGCAGTATACACAAAAAATGGAAAGTCACAGGTCATTGCAAATGGATATAGGCATATCTCCGGTTATGATCTTGAAACAGGAAAGGAGACCTGGAATCTTAGTAACGGAGGAGATATTCCAACTCCAACTCCTGTAGTTGCCAACGATCTGATCTACTTGAACAGTGCTCATGGGAAATTTTCACCTATATTTGCTATCAGACCAAGTGCAACGGGAGATATTACCCTTGCACCTGACAGTACAAAAAATAAATATATTGCCTGGAGTGTTAAGCGTGGAGGCGCATACATGCAAACGCCATTGGTTTATGGCGGATATCTTTACAATCTGCAAATCAATGGTCAACTGACCTGTTTCGATGCAGCAACCGGATTGGTAAAATATAAGGAGAGTCTGAAAGAAGCGTTTACATCGTCTGGTATTGCAGCCGACGGGAAACTCTATTTCAGTTCGGAAGATGGAAATATTTATGTCATTAAGGCCGGACCTGAATTTAAACTTCTCGCCAAAAATCAGATGAAAGATATTTGCATGGCAACTCCGGCAATTTCAGGGAATGTGCTTTTCTTCAGAACACAACATTACCTGATAGCAGTGGAGTAAACGTGACTTTTCTTCAGTTAAAGGCTAAACCTTGAAGTATATGAAGATCTGTTATTCCGAATAACTGTGGAAATAACTAAAAAAAGTCATTGAAACACAGCAACATATTATCACATTTTGATTGCTTTTATCATCTCTTTGTGTGTGAGATTCTTGCTCATGACTCGTTTTGTTCGTTTATGATTTATTTATTTTTAATCATAAAAACCTCTGTTTGGCCTGCATTTATCTCTATTTTTTCCCAGTTTAAATAGGCGTACATTCCCAGGGGGTTCTTTGCCTGTTCTACATTTTCAGAAAGCACCGAAACCCGGGCATCATAAGGGGTTGGATTCGTAACTTTAATGGTTACGCCTGACTTATCCCGTTTAACAATCGTGGCTTCAACATGGTCGAGTACAAGTACTTCTCCAATATCGTTACGGATATATATGCCCGGGTTTTGCAATGAAGTAAGTAACTCCAGTGTTGCCCAATTTACACGTGCTACTCCCGGCCAGGTATTTCCAATTTCGCCTCGTCCTTCCCAGTCGCTTAAATTCACTCGTTCTGAGCAATATCCATCAGTAGCCTTACGAATAGTTGGGTTGTGTTTTGTATTTATATATTGAATAGTATTGTGAACCATATCCTTGTACAATTCGGCGAAACGTTTGTCGTGAGTGGCACGATATAGTTTTAGCAGGAAATCTCCCGAAAGTATATATAAACCCGGCGCTCCATGATTGTTTTGGGAACTGGCAAAAATGGCACCTGTGGAATGGCAGTTGCTTCTTCCCATATCGCAATCGGCAGGGAATTTATAATCGTACGAAACGGTCCATGAGGCAAGCATATAAACGGCGTTTTTGGCTATATCGAGCCATTCTTTTTCGCCTGTCAGTTCATACAAACACATTGTGGATTCAGCCATGTCCCAAGGGGCTTCGCTATCCGGACTCTGAAGAATTTCTGAGGCTCCTCCGCCAGCATATCCTTTTTTGAAATCCCTTTCATAGTAATACCGACATGCCTTTTTAGCTATATCAAGATAATTAGGCACATTAAAATATTTTGATGCTAAAGCCAAAGCCCCCGGTACAACGGCTCCGGCGGTAGACCCATTTTCTTCCATCTCGCCCGTTTCAACATTTATTGTTCTTCCAAACTGACCATATCTATTCCAAACATTTACCAGGGCATCGGCAGCCTTTCGCAAAGAAATATCCCATGAAGGCTTAACCACACTGCCATATCCTTGCTTGCGGAGAATCTCAGTTTGCTGAATTCCAAAATACAATACATCGGCTGAGCGCCTTGTCATTGAGATAAAAGGGCGTTCATACATTTCGTCAAAATTATCACCATTCATTTTACCTTTCTTAAACATGGCGTAAAACAATCCCGTTTGGGCAGACTGGCAGGACACTGCTGCATCAAACATTTTTGCGACCTTACCTACACGTTCCGG
>CAIXAQ010000354.1 GCA_903917425.1 uncultured Bacteroidales bacterium | reverse complement strand
TTTGGACCGCCCTGTTTTTAATACCGTAAAAGAAGCGGTGGACAAAGCCGGAGCTAATGTTTCTATCATTTTTGTTCCACCTCCGTTTGCCGCTGATGCTATTATGGAAGCTGCTGATGCAGGAATAAAAGTAATTGTTTGTATCACGGAAGGAATCCCTGTAAAGGATATGATGGCCGCAAAAGAATATGTTGATGGCCTCGATTGCCGTTTGGTTGGCCCCAATTGTCCCGGTGTTATTACCCCCGGCGAAGCTAAAGTGGGCATCATGCCTGGCTTTATCCATAAAAAAGGCGTGGTTGGTATAGTGTCGCGTTCGGGCACCTTAACTTACGAAGCTGTAGATCAGCTTACTAAAGTCGGTTTAGGGCAAACAACGGCAATTGGCATTGGTGGCGACCCGATTATTGGAACCACTACCCGCGATGCAATGGAGCTATTTATGGCTGATCCCGAAACCAAAGGCATTGTAATGATTGGCGAAATAGGTGGAAGTATGGAGGCTGATGCCGCTTATTATGTGCGTGATTTCGGAACTAAACCGGTTGTTGGTTTTATTGCCGGAGCAACTGCACCTGCAGGTCGTACCATGGGACATGCCGGTGCTATTGTTGGAGGAAAATCCGATACTGCCGAGGCTAAAAAAGCCATCATGCGCGAATGTGGGATAACGGTAGTTGATTCACCAGCCGAAATCGGTGCTGCAATGCTGAAGTTGTTGGCGAAATAGGTAGTGGTTTCAGGTTGCAGGGTTTCAGGTTGCAGGGTTTCAGGTTGCAGAGTTTCAGGTTTCAGAGTTTCCCAAACAGGTGATCTGATTCATTTAACTATTCTAATGCGAAGCACTTGGACTATGTAAATATTCAATGAGTCCTGAAATTTCAGGTTTGAAACTCATAACTCATCTCTCATCTCTCATCTCTTTTCCACCCTCTCATAAACACCTAAATCAGGCAGCCCGTGTTCAAAGCGCGAAATGCCTTTCCGGTCGTGAGTTATATCCGGAACCGTGGAGTTAATGATAGTAAGCGCAGCTGCATCAATAGCATATGATAGTGTATCAAGCTGAAAATTATTTGTATATGGATCAATGAATTTTGCTTCCTTATTACTGATGCAATTTGTAAACTTCGATTCATATTTTTTATATTGTGCTTTATCCCAGTTCACGAGACACTGATCGAATTGAAAATTGAAAACTGTCCCTTCCAGTTCATAAAAATCGATCTCACCCGACTGATTGCCGCTAATAATACAGTTTCCAAAATAGGCACCTGTTAAATCGCCGGGACTTTGTTTGCCTGCCGAATCCACGGAATAATTGGAGATCAGTAAAGCAGGATAACTTCTTCCCGAGAAATACCTTGCCAACGTACAGTTCCGGAAATCATAATTACCACCGTTAACAATTGAGACCACATTTCCGCCGCAATTTGTTAACTGGCAGTTGGTGGCAGTGATCCGTGATTTTGTGGCGAAGATTCCGAAATAAGTCATATTGTGGATTAAACAATTATGCAGCCTTAACGGTTCGACACCCGTGAGCCCGCAACTGTCGGCCTGAATTCCTGTCTTGGCATTGGTGATTTCGGCGTAGGTAAAGCTTATATTTTTACTGCCATTTTCGAGCCATATACCTTCCCACAATCCCGGTGTAACCGGGTAATCCCCATCCAGCCTGTCGCCGGTAAAAATTACAGGTTTTTCAATGGTTCCGGCAACGTTAAGTGAAGCTCCTGAGCGTATTTCGAGGCTGCTTCCGGGATGAAAATACAACCTGGTTCCGGCAGCTATATTCAGTTTGCAATTGTGATCAGCAGTAAGTTTGCCATAAATTACATGCGGTTTGTCATCCGGCAGTGTTATTTCACCGGTTAAAATATCGTTGTGATGAAAATACGCATCCTGCCCCCATGCTACTAATTTTACATCCTGAATATTGCCGTTGGTTTGGAAAACTATCGAATCCGTTTCTATAAAAAGGGTATTAATATTATTTGGGTCTATAGTAACTTTCACAAAAATATAAGCGCTGTCGTTCGCGCCAATTTCCATGTCGAGGTACTGCCCGGTGGCGTCACCATCAATATTCAGCCTGAAGGGTGAAGATTTTCCCCTGGCAAGCGATATTTTAGAAATATTAATTTTACTTGAACTGGTATTCCGTATTACGAGCGACTGATAACTTGAACCAATAGTGGCAAAAACAGTATCAAACAGGACGGTGTCTGCACTAAATTCAAGTTTG
>CAIXAQ010000353.1 GCA_903917425.1 uncultured Bacteroidales bacterium | reverse complement strand
CATCTTGATAAATTGCGCCGCAAAGGAACCGGTTATAAAATAGATTATGTCAGCATCTGCTCACCAAATTACCTGCACGATGCGCATATACGACTTGCATTGCGTAACGACGCCTTTGCAATCTGCGAAAAGCCGCTTGTACTCAACCCATGGAATCTCGATGCACTTTCGGAACTCGAACAGGAAACAGGCAAACGCATTTTCACTATTCTGCAGTTGCGGCTTCACCCGGTAATAATAGCATTACGTGAAAAAATCATGAATAGTCCGGCAGGCAAAGTGTATGACGTAAAACTCAACTACATCACCAGCCGTGGAAAATGGTATCATATTTCGTGGAAAGGCGACCTGGCACATTCAGGCGGAATTGCTACAAATATCGGCATACATTTCTTTGATATGTTGACCTGGATTTTTGGTGATGTGAAAGAAAATACAGTCAAAATTCATGAGCAGGACCAGGCTACAGGATTCCTTAAACTTGAAAAAGCCAATGTTGACTGGCATTTAAGCATCAATTCCGATCACTTGCCTTCGATAGCGAAAGAAAAAGGAAAACCAACTTTCCGCTCCATTACCGTTGATGGCGAAGAACTTGAATTCAGCGAAGGTTTCACCGATTTGCATACCCGGAGTTATGAAGAAATATTGGCGGGAAAAGGATTCGGACTCGAAGATGCACGGAAAAGCATAATGATAACACACGAAATCAGGAAACAGATATAAACGGATGTTATTCAATCGATTATCAAGAACTAACGCCTAAAAGGTGCTGTTCAATCCAGGGACATCTCACTTTTACCACAGATTTCGAACTTTAGCAAAACATTAATTTACCTTCAAAAGTTATTGCTTAAAAATAACCAGCTTGTATTTATTTTAAACTGTTTTATCTGCAGAACTGGAGGTAAATCTTTCTTTTAGTGTCAGAGTGTTCTGATTATTTTTCCGGATAGTTGCCCAAGAAGTCTTCCATATTGATTGCATAAATCACTATTATATTGAAACTTAAAGTTATTTGATGTTTTTAAATTAACAAACAATTTCTCAAAACACAGTTTCAGGTAATAATTTTTCTACTTTTGCCAATAGTGAATTTAAAAACTTTACCAATGAACTACTTGTCAGACAGGATAAACCTGCTTGCCGAATCGGAAACGCTGGCGATGACCCGACGCAGTCGTGAACTGCGTGAACAGGGTTTTGATGTGATTAACCTGAGTATCGGCGAGCCCGATTTCGATACACCATTTCATGTAAAAGAAGCCGCAAAGGAAGCCATAGATCAAAACTATTCGCATTATACGCCTGTTCCGGGATACCCTGAATTAAGGCAGGCAATTGCCAATAAACTTAAGCGCGACAATGGTTTGGACTATAAAGCTGAACAGATAGTGGTATCGACCGGCGCCAAACAGTCACTCGCTAATGCCATTTTATGCCTGGTAAATCCAGGTGATGAAGTTCTGATTCCGGCACCCTACTGGGTTTCCTACAAGGAAATCATCAAACTGGCCGGTGCCAAAGGCGTTTTTATTGAAGGGGGTATTCATGCAGATTTTAAAGTAACACCCGAACAGATTGAAACTGCTATTACACCTGAAACTAAATTGTTTATTTTCAGCAGCCCTTGCAACCCATCGGGAACAGTATATACTTTTGAAGAATTGAAAGCTTTTTCCGAAGTTTTCGCACGTCATCCTCATGTTTTCGTTATTTCCGACGAGATTTACGAAAATATTAATTTTATTGGGTTACATCACAGCATTGCGAGTTTTGGGAACATTAAGGAGAGGGTTATTATTATCAACGGTCTTTCGAAAGGTTTTGCCATGACCGGCTGGCGCCTGGGGTATATGGCTGCCAGCAAGGAAATTGCCGCAGCCTGCGATAAACTTCAGGGGCAGATTACTTCCGGGGCATGTTCAATTACCCAGCGTGCTGCTATTGTAGCCATGAATACCGATCCGGCTGAAAGCGATGACATCAAACGAATGGTTGATGCTTTCAGGTATCGCCGCGACCTTGCTATCAGCCTGTTGCGCGAAATTCCAGGTGTGAAGATCAATGTGCCTGATGGTGCTTTTTACCTTTTCCCTGACGTAACCGCCTATTTTGGAAAATCATTTGGCGATCGTGTTATTTTTTCCGGTTCCGACCTTTGCGACTATATTCTGGATACTGTTTACGTGGCAATAGTGCCTGGTGCTGCATTCGGGTCACCCGACTGCATACGTATTTCGTACGCTACTTCCGAGGACACTCTCCGCGAAGCAATCAGCCGAATCAGTGAAGCCTTTTCAAAGTTGAAATAATCAAATTCTGTCACACGGATAAAACTTACCCAACCCAATTTTAAACTATGATCATTACACAGGAAGAAATCTCCCGACTTTTCAGCAAATTCAATTCATGTAAAGTGCTGGTAATAGGAGATGTGATGGTCGATTCGTACCTTATTGGTAAGGTGGAACGCATTTCGCCGGAAGCGCCTGTACCGGTAGTTGCCCTCAAGCAAAGGCAAAATTTATTAGGCGGTGCTGCCAATGTTGCGCTTAATATTAAATCTCTTGGTGCAGAAGCTTTCCTGTGTTCGGTG
>CAIXAQ010000352.1 GCA_903917425.1 uncultured Bacteroidales bacterium | reverse complement strand
ATCTACATAATAGAATTTCACAGCAAAGTTAACGAATTTTGCACTTTCATCAGGATTGTTTTTGGGGTATTGAAAATTTTAACTTTGAATTCTTTTTATTTACTTTGTATAAACTTTAAAACGGATCGATATGCTAAACGCATTTTTATGGGGTTTTCTGGCAACCTTTTCCCTTTTCATTGGTGGATTAATTGGTATCCTTTTCAAAATCGGCAAACGCCCGCTTGGGCTGATCATGGCTTTTGGAGCCGGTGTTCTGTTATCAGCAGTTGCCTACGAACTCGTTTTTAAATCGATAAAATCTTCATTAGGCAGCGGTGCTTCACTGATTGGAATATTATCAGGGGCTATCACTTTTTTCGTGGTCGATCTTCTGATAAGCAGGATGGGAGCTTCGGGGCGTAAAAACATTACAGGCGTTCACAAGGAGAATATGGCCTTACCGATCGTACTTGCAACCGTTCTCGATGGTATTCCCGAAACACTTGTTATAGGCATGAGTTTGCTGGCAGGTGGTGAGGTGGGTATCGGCATGCTTGTTGCCGTTTTCATTTCCAATCTTCCCGAGGCTATTGCGGGAACTTCAGGTATGGTAGCCGGTGCATGGAAAAAGGGCCGGATTTTATTGCTTTGGCTTCTTATCGCTGTAGTTTGTGCATTTTCCTCTTTGGCAGGATATGCATTGCTCGAAGATGCAGGTCCTGGCGTGATTTCATTTATTCAAACATTTGCAGGCGGGGCAATCCTGGTAATGCTTACCAACACCATGATTCCTGAAGCTTACGAACATGGTGGAAAGTTGGCGGGTATTTTTACGGTTCTCGGGTTTACTGTTGCTGTATCAATTGCAGTACTTGAAATTGCAGGCTTCTAAGCCGCAACCTGGGTTTTTTTAAGACCCAAGTCCCAAATTGCAAATTCCAAATTCCAATGAAGAATCCATGACCTTGGAATTTTGGTCCTGGGACTTGAGACTTGGAATTTGAGACTCGGGTCTTTTTGCCAGATTCTAATCCACCGGTACCGGTTTCACTTTCCAAACCATTTCACAATAATCGTTTATGGATCGGTCGGACGAGAACTTACCCATGCGTGCCACATTCAGGATGGATTTACGCGTCCATGCCTCAGTATAGCCCCAAAGCTTGCTCACTTCAGCCTGGCAGTCAATGTACGACTGGTAGTCGGCCAGCACCAGGAAAGGGTCATGCCACAGCAAGTTGTCAACGAGCGGGCGGAACAGGCTTTTATCACCGGCAGCCAGTGTGCCTGAGGAGATAAAGTCAAGGACCTCGCGAAGAGTTGTGTTTTGTTCATAGATGCCATGCGGATTATAGCCCCGGGTTTTCATATCCTGAACCTGCGTTGCATCGAGTCCGAAGAGGAAGAAGTTTTCGGCACCTACTTCTTCACGGATTTCAACGTTGGCACCATCGAGAGTGCCGATGGTTAGTGCACCGTTCATAGAGAATTTCATATTGCCCGTACCGCTGGCTTCCAATCCTGCAGTGGAAATCTGTTCCGACAAGTCGGCAGCAGGATAGATGTGTTGAGCATTCTGCACATTGAAATCGGGAAAGAAGACCACCTTCAGCCGATCGTGCACATCGGGATCATTGTTAACCAGGTCGGAAACACAACTGATAAGCTTTATAATAAGTTTTGCCATATAGTAACCTGGAGCGGCTTTTGCACCGAAAATAAATGTACGTGCCGGTATATCTGCTTCCGGATCTCGCTTCAGTTGCAGGTATAAGATCGTTTGATTTGGATTCGTCTTGTGTTCTTGTTTTTGCCATGGTGAAATCGGTATAGAGAAATTCTGAATTTAATAAAAATCATTTACTCGAATCGTTTGGCCTGACCTGTTGCAGCCAGCACCGCACTCCAAACGAAACCATTGGTATCTATGGATTTCTTCCGGCTGGTGATCAATTCGATGGGGACATGAATAAACTCGTTGTGAAGATATCCTATCACTAACCCGGTTTTGCCTGCCATAGCTGCATGAACGGCATGGCGTGCGAAGAGATCGCAGAGGATAGAGTCCTCGGCATTGGCAGGACTGCTCCTTACCAGGTAACTCGGGTCGATGTAGCGCATCACAACAGGAATCTTCTCCATTTTGAAATACGCCTCGATTTTTTCGCGCATGAACAAGCCAATGTCCTGAATTTTCACATTACCGGAAGCGTCGCGTTCCTTTCCGCTCTGGTCCAGCAAATCCTGCCCGGCTCCTTCGGCAACCACTACAAGGGCATGTGCCCGGTTCTGTACCCGCTCTTTTAGTGCAGCAAGAAAACCTTGCGGTCCATCAAGTTTAAACGGCACTTCGGGAATAAGTGTAAAATTTACATCCTGGCTGGCTACGGTCGCTCCTGCGGCAATAAACCCGGCGTGGCGACCCATCAGTTTCACCAGGGCAATGCCGTTCTCTACACTCTTTGCTTCAATGTGTGCCCTGTCGAGGACTTTGGCAGCTTCTTCAACAGCCGTGAGATAGCCAAAGGTCCGTGATACAAAGGCCACGTCGTTGTCAATCGTTTTTGGAACACCTACTATTGAGAGTGGATAACCACGTTTCTTCGCTTCCCTGAACAATTCATTACCTCCGCGCTGTGTTCCGTCGCCTCCTACAGTAAACAGAATGTTTACGCTCAGCCGGATAAGGTTATCCACGGCAATGCCAATATCCACGGGCCCACGTGAAGTTCCGAGTATTGTTCCGCCTTCCTGGTGAATATCGTCCACATACTTCGGGGTAAGCACAATTGGCTCTTTCCCAAGTTTAGGATCCAATCCGATATAACCTCCGCGAAAACCCAGCACTTCTTTTACACCGTAAGCAAAATGCAGTTCGAGGAAAAGTGACCGGATAACATCATTCAGCCCGGGACAAAGACCGCCGCAGGTAACAATGCCGGCGCGGGTCTGTTTCGGATCGAAGAAGAGTTTTTCGCGGGGGCCGGCAAGTTCAAAAAGAAGCCCTTCAACCAAAGGTTCATTAAGGTTTCTGATAATATTCTCGGGAACACGATGGTCATCATTTACAAAACGCCCGATCGGTGAGGGGAATACCGGTTCCCCAAGTAAGGTGATATTCATCTTTGTTTTTTTTATAAGGGTTTATTTTGGTCAATATAGAATCTGGCTGAGGTTCAAAATATTCAGGATTACAAATATAGTATGTATGAGAATCTGGGTGAACTTTTCGGCCATGAATTATTAAATTTATCATTTCTGGCCGGGACAAGACAGAAACGATAAGGAATGAAAAACACATAACATTAATTAAAAATGAAAAAGTCAGGGGACTTGCAATACTTTTAATTTCACCGGGAAACAAGGTGAATTTTCAGGAGATATTTAATGTTTTACGATTTGCTTCAGGAATTTATCACTTCTTTACTTAATCTGATTTCCTGCCTCATATTTATATACATTTGCACTGTTTTTCGATTAACAATTTAAAAAAAATAGTGCAATGCCTGATATTTCGCAACGTGGCCTTCAAATGCCAGCATCACCCATCCGTAAGTTAGTCCCTTATGCCGAAGCTGCCAAGAAAAGAGGAATTAAAGTGTATCATCTTAACATTGGTCAGCCTGATATTAAAACTCCTGAAGTCGCTATTAACGCCATTCGCAACTACAATGGCAAAGTGATTGAGTACAGCCATTCGGCTGGAAACGAATCGTACCGCAAAGCCCTGGCTGAGAAATATTGTAAAAACGGAATTGAGGTTGATTATAACCAGATATTGATTACCACGGGAGGATCCGAAGCCATATTGTTTTCGATGTTCACCTGCCTGAATCCGGGTGACGAGATCATTATTCCCGAGCCTTTCTATACCAATTACAATGCTTTTGCACTAACCGCGGGTATTGTTGTGAAACCCATTACCTCAACTATTGAAAATGGCTTTGCACTGCCTCCGATCAGTGTTTTTGAGAAATCGATTACTTCAAAGACCAAGGCGATAATGATTTGTAACCCAAATAATCCAACGGGTTACTTATACAGTAAAGAAGAGTTGTTGCAGCTTCGCGATCTTGTGATAAAGTATGATCTCTACCTCTTCTCCGATGAGGTTTACCGCGAATTTTGCTACGATGGCGAACAGCCATTTTCGGTAATGAATCTCGAAGGGATTGATCAGAAAGTTATCATGGTCGATTCTGTTTCAAAACGTTACAGTGTTTGTGGTGTTCGCATCGGGGCTTTGATTACACGGAATAAAGATATAATTGATACCGCATTGAAATTTGCCCAGGCCAGGCTTAGTCCGCCGTCGTTAGGACAGATAGTAGGGGAGGCCTCGCTTCAAACACCCGATACCTATTTTACCGAAGTTTACGACGAATATATTGCCCGCCGCAATTTTGTGATCGACGAGTTGAACAAAATTCCCGGCGTTTTCGCACCTAAACCTAAAGGGGCTTTTTATGCTATCATCAGTTTACCGATCGACGACAGTGACAGGTTCTGCCAATGGCTGCTCGAAGATTTCAATTACCAGAATCAGACAGTGATGCTGGCACCGGCTTCCGGTTTCTATGCCACGCCTGGTTTGGGAAAAACGGAAGTGCGGATTGCTTATGTTCTTAAAATCGACGACCTGCGCAACGCTGTGAAATGCCTGGAGCAAGCTCTGTTGGTGTATCCGGGAAGAGTTGTCTAAGGAATTGACAAGTGACAGTGGACAATTGACAATGGGATTATTCTATACCATTATAGTTATTT
>CAIXAQ010000351.1 GCA_903917425.1 uncultured Bacteroidales bacterium | reverse complement strand
TTTGAGAACGGGCCCATAGAAGCAGATTTTCAAGCAATTCGTGCGCCTGCTGCGAAGATCCTTTTATATTTTCCAGTGTCTTTTGCAGCTTTTGAATATCAAGGTTATCCAGGTTGATCAGCAGAATATCGGCGAGCCCGATAATGGCATTGAAGGGATTCCTGAGATCATGTGCAATGATGGAAAAGAATTTGTCCTTAGCTGCATTCAGCTCATTCAGTGCAGAATTCGTGTTTAATATCTCAGATTTCTGCTCTTCTATCAGTTGTGTTCTCACTTTCACTTTTTCTTCCAGTATCATGCGTTCCCGCATGTGGCTGCGCTCCCGGATTTTGATATAAAAAAATAAGAGCAGAACGGCCATCAGAAAATAGGTTACATAAGCGGAAGTGCTTTTCCACCAGGGTGGGTGAACAATTATTTTCAGACTCACCCCTGTTTCATTCCAGCGACCGTCGTTATTGCAGCCTTTCACCCGCAAAGTGTATTCTGCCGGAGGAAGGTTGGTGAAGGCAACAAAATTCCGTGTGCCTATATCGTTCCATTCGTCATCCACGCCTTCCAACTTATATGCATAGCGGTTTTTGGCAGGATTTGTAAACTCCAGGGCGGCAAATTCGATAGTGAATGTATTTTCGTTGTATTTAAGGATTATAGGGTCTCCTTTTTCAAGGTTAAGATATTCCCTGGCTCCCTTGTTTAGTTTATAGGCAGCAGTATATGCAATTACAGGTATATACGGATTATCGCTTAACGAATCAGGGTAAAACGAATTAAAACCATTCATCCCTCCAAAGAACATTTCCCCGTCGGCGCCCCTGAAAGAAGCCCCCAGGTTGAATTCCGGGCTTTGTAAACCATCCTCAACAGTATAGGTACGGAATTTATCCGCGGCCGGCGTGTACTGGCATAAACCATTTCCCGTTGCAAACCAAAGGCAATGATTTTTATCTTCCTGGATGCTGTAAACAAGGTTACTTGGAAAACCCTGGTATGAGGAATAATAACTGAAAGTTCCACTTTTCTTCGAAAATCTGTTTACATAGGAGTTTGTTCCTATCCATATATCCCCGTCCTGATCTTCACATAATGCAGTAATAAAGTTATCCGATATTGAATTTGCCTTTGTTTCGCTTTTCCTGAAATGCTTAATACTTCCATTCTTTGTATCTATAACATCTAACCCATTAATAGTTCCGACCCAAATGGCTCCATCGCGGTCTTCGAGAACAGCATACACCAGGTTTGAGCTGATACGGAACTTAGAAATTGCCCCGGCATAATAATGATCAGGATAAAAGCCTTCCCTATTCATGTTGTACAATCCGTCATGGGTTGCAACCCAATAGTTACCTTCATGATCCTGCATCATCCGGTTGATCCTGAGGCCGGCAAAGTCGGGAAGACCCGTATTTTTAAAAAGTTCCACAGGTCGGGCAAACCTTTTTTCCTTTCGCTCATAAACCAGGAGACCGTCACGTGTCCCAAGCCAGATATTGTGTGTGTTATCTTCAAATATACAGTGTATGTAATCATTGGGAATATGCAGTTTGCCGGCCATCTTTGTAGAATAATGAGTGACTTCGCCGGTTTCACGGCTGTATACATTCAGCCCCTGGCCCCAGTTCCCGATCCAGATGAGTTTTTTCTCATCTTCGTAGATTGAAGCAATAACATTTCCGGCCAGGTCGACAGAATACGGGGAATCGTTTTTACGGTATAGTCTGAAATTTCGTTTTTTAAGGTTGGTTTTGTTCAAACCCGACAAGGTTCCTATCCAAAGGTTATCGGAGTTATCAATAGCCAACGAGAGGTTAATATTGTGATTAAGCCCGTTTTTTTCAGCCGAAAACCGTTCGAAAAGTACACGATTATTCTTGTCACGGCTCATCCTGTTCAGGCCGCCGCCTTCCGTTGCAATCCAAAGGTTACCCGATTTGTCAGCAAGAATTGCCCTGATAAAATTATTGCTCAGCGAGAATTCGTTTCGTAAATCATGAAAGTAATGATCGAACCCATTCCCAGCGGGTTGCAAGCGATTAAGCCCAGAGGATGTTCCTATCCATAACCCGCCGTTTTTGTCCTGGAAAAGGGCTGTAATATTGTCGTCCGATATGCTGGAAGGATCAGTGGAGTTATGATTGAAAACCTGAAAGGATAATGTTCCGGGGTTAAAAGCTGCCAGGCCTTTGGTGGAGGCTACCCAGATAGTACCATTTCCGTCTTCGAGCAGTGGAATGTTGTTATCCTTAGCACTTCCGTCAAAAGCTAAGGTGCTGATATAGTGCTTGATTTTGAGTGTTTTCGGATCGCATACCGAAAGGACCGGGGGCATGTTGATGAGTATTTTCCCGTTTCGCGCACATTTGACATCATAAACACAATTGGTGGCTAGAACCCCAAATGGAGAAGAATACTTTATTGTGATAAATCGTTTTTCTTTTCTGATATATTTAACCAGTCCTCCTTTCGTGGCTATCCACAGGTCAGCATCCTTGTCTTCTGCAATGCCATTAATCCAGTTATTGGTAATAGAATTGGTATCATTGGGATTATAAGTAAAAACCTCGAAATTGTATCCATTGTATTTATTGAGCCCGTTTTGTGTTCCAAACCAGATGAACCCCTTTGAGTCTTCGAAAATGCAGTTGACAACACTCTGCGAAAGTCCATCACTAATGGAATACCCCGAAAAAAAATATTGCTGTGCACTGCCTGTATAACATCGCAGAAGAAGAAATAAAATTAAAACAGTTTTTTTATGCATCCTAAAAGCACTGTTACTGAGGTGTTCGTCTTTTACAACATTTCCCAAACTGGCGGGATCAAGTTAAACTGGCTATATGAGTAAGCGAAATATAGTGTCAAATATACAAAACCTTTACAGGAATTCCTACTATAGTTATGTATTCAATATCTGACAGCTGAAATACTATAACCGCATTATTCCCCGATTTTCAGCCCCCGGTCTTCTCGGTGAAATCCTTCAATTTTTCGCCTAACCGGCATTTTTTATCTGTGATGGGTATAACGTTTTTTATCAGCTGCTGATCGATTCCATTTGCTTTGCATTCAACGCATTATGTAATTTTACATCACAATTAAAGAACAGTTTAATCATCAAAAATCCTGAAGCCATGAAAACGTCAATCTTAATTTCGAGCATTGCTGCACTCTGCCTCCTGGGGACATTTGCAGTAGCACCTCGTCACCATAACGAAGAAAGGATGAATAGTACTTCAACCAATAATATCTCATTCACATCGTCAAACACGGTGACTGTGTTACCCGGGGTAGTTATTACAGCCGACAGAAAAAGAGAGGCAGCGGTTAGTCTCCCGCTTGATTCTCCCGAAGATTTCAGCTACCTGAAATTCGATGCAAGCGATCATTTGCCTGCCGAAGCCCTTAACCTGGATGAAGCCAATGTGTTGCCGGAAGAAATTGAAACGGACCTCAGTTACCTGAAATTCGATGCAGGCAATTATGGTACAGAATCAACCGATGTGGAAATAGAATTACCAGTAAACGAAAGCATTACCACTGACGCCTCTTTCTCTGAACTGCTGGAAACTGAATTTGGTTACCTCAGGTTTGAAGTAGATGATTACACCGGGAATGCTGCTGAAATTGGCGAACTGCCGTCACAAGAAACTAAAACCGTTAATCAGACCGGTACCTCAGCGCCTCTTGACAGTCCGATAGATTTCAGCTACCTGAAATTCGATGTAACAAACTATTACAATTCCGAAAACCCGGGTTTTGGCGAACAGATTGAGTTACCGGAAGAATAACCTGGGATGGGAAGTATAACCCGGAGAATTTAGTCTGCTTTGCCAGAATGCCGATGGAAGGCTGTCAAATAAACCAACAGCCTTTTTTTATAGCCTTGCTCCCTGAAAATGAATCTATCCCCCTTTTATGGCTTCAACAAAAGCCGAAAGCCTGCCAGATGTATACATCTGGCAGGCTTCCTCTAAGAATTCCGTTTGAGTTTTGTGTTATTTAATAACTACTTTTTCGCTCCTAACCTGATTTCCGGTAACTACACTAACTACATAAACTCCTGCAGTAAGGTTTGCGGTATTTATAACCTGCGCTCCCGTCCCGTTTGCATTTCTGCTTGCAACCACCTGGCCTAGCATATTTCGAACCAGGATTTCGGCTTTTGCATCCAAGCCTTCGATATAGATATTGCGGTTGCTGATATAAATGCGGGAAGTGGTTGGAAGAACTGGATTTGAAGTGCCCACAGTGCTTAAAAAATGAAGGAGGAAACGATTTGTATCATCGTTAGCTTCGGAAGTAAAGGTGTAAACAGGGTTTTCGGTAAGATTTTGATCCATATTTGTTTTCAGGTCTTTCAAAAACACCTGGTAACCATCAATACTTTCTTTCAGTTCGATTGAAAAGCTGGAAGCATCGTTTTTCACAAAACCAAAAGGAATAAGTGATTCAGCAGGAAGAGATGGCAGGCTATTGGTCGAGAGTTTCTCATCACCGGCCAGCGAGTAAAATTGTGGTGCATATAATGGCATAAAATGCGAATCGTACTGGTAATCATACCCTGAAGTAGCCTGGTCATTAACACGGACCCAGCTTTCCTGTGCCATCTGAGACTCCAGGTCGTTAGCAGTTAATAAAATATGGCTGTTTTCTGTTGATTTCATCCAACTTGTTGCATCATGTATCCTGGCATTTAAAGGAATTGTAATGGCATTTGTAGCGGAAACAGCCTGCACAAAGAATCCTTGCATGGCAGGAATAATACTATTTTCACTAATGTCAGTATAACCGCCCATATTGCCCATCAACTTAGCAACCAAGCCAATACCGCTAATCGCGTAACTTCCATTATTCCATTTAATAGCACTTGTGAATGGATTTCCTAATAGATGCCAGCCTTCGCCTTTACCGGTAGTTTTTGTGAGATTAGTAAGAGTCAATGCTGAATTATTAGGCGTACCGGTTATATACTTTGTTGCAGCGGTTTGATAAGCAACCAGATAGCCATTCCCATTAACCATTGTAGTAATATTATTG
>CAIXAQ010000350.1 GCA_903917425.1 uncultured Bacteroidales bacterium | reverse complement strand
TAAACTTAAGGGTAGTTTATCCACAGTTTATCAACAAATTCAGCGGCTTTAAATTGTTTGCATATAGTGTATTAACGGGGTTATCAACAAACTGTTCGTAACGCCGGCCACTAATAAAAAACCAGCTTATAAACAGCCGAAAGTTGTTCATAATATGTTGTTAAACAACTCATAACTTGAGCAAACTTTTTAATGATTTTTTAATCGGTCTACCTGTGAATTAATTGTTAACAGCAAGTAAATTCTATTCACAATCAAGTAACAAAAGTAAGCACTTATTAACAATATTTGTTTAATAATTCTATTCACCTGATAATGAAACACCTTGTTTTTGGATGTACTTTTGTGTTTTGGTGTAAGTGGTTAAATATGAAAGCGAACCACCTGGATTTTTAACTTCAGGAAAAATTACGAAATAATACTTATTAACAATGGTTGACAAATCGAAAACTTTAGCATTAGGATGTGATCAGGGCGGATACGAATTAAAAGAATTCATAAAGCTAAAGTTATCAGAATCAGGATATTCGGTTCGTGATTTTGGAACGTACTCTTCGGCTAGCATTGATTATCCTGACATAGCGCACCCGGTAGCCTCGGCTGTGGCCAACGGATTGTTTCCAATGGCAGTATTAATCTGCGGGAGTGGCAATGGTGTATGTATGACGGCTAACAAGTATCCCGAAATCCGTGCTGCTTTGTGCTGGAATACCGAAATTGCCCGGCTTGCCCGCTTGCATAACGATGCCAATATACTTTGCCTTCCCGGAAGATTTATCACCGAAAAAGAAGCTCTTAGCGCAGTATTGGTATTTTTGCAAACCGATTTCGAAGGAGGCCGGCACAAAGCAAGAATCGAAAAAATACCATTGCTCTAAGCATGCAGATAGGCACATCTGTAGTAATTTATGATAGCAGAGGCAAAAAATGACTTAAATAGCGGCTGAACAAGTACGAAATTTTAATAAAATAAATTTTACTTTACACGAAATTCAATGAGTGATTCCTATAACAAGTTTATTGCTGACAGCGAAACGAAATCGTTTGATAAAACTCACCGTGCCACCCTGGCATTTAATATTTCGAAATACGATGCTGCCGTAGTAAGAGGCAAAGAGCAATATAGTAACCTGGAACTGGCAAAAGAGCGAGGTGCGCACATAAAAAATAAAGTAATTACCGACCTGGCTAAATACCTCACCGATTTTGAAGCCGCTTTTCAGGCTAAAGGTGGTAAAGTGCTATGGGCACTCGATGGTGCCGAAGCCGTGAAAGAAGTACTGAAAATTGTGAAAAAGCAACAGGCAACACATGTTGTGAAAAGTAAAACCATGGTTACCGAAGAGATTTCGCTGAACGAGCACCTCGAAAAGGCTGGTATAGAATCGCTTGAAACCGACCTTGGAGAATACATAGTACAGCTTGCCGGCGAAAAACCCTACCATATCGTCACTCCGGCCATGCACAAATCGAAAGAGGAGGTGGCCGAACTCTTCAACCAGAAATTCGGGATGGATGCCAACAGCACTCCCGAACAGATAACGGCTTTTGTACGTAATTTGCTGAGAGAAAAATTCTTCAATGCCGATATCGGCATTACGGGTGCCAATTTCCTTGTGGCCGATATCGGGGCCGTCTGCCTTACCGAAAACGAGGGCAATGCCTTGATGAGCATGTCGTTTCCAAAGGTTCATATTGTGATTGCCGGTATCGAAAAGCTTATCCCGAAACTCGGCGACCTGGATCTTTTCTGGCCTTTGCTGGCCACACACGGTACAGGACAAAATATTACCGTTTATAACTCTATTGTTACAGGTCCAAGGCAGGAAGGCGAAAGCGACGGACCCGACGAAATGTACGTGATACTGCTCGACAACAACCGCACCGAAATTTTGGCACATAAAAACCAGCGCCGTGCCTTAGGCTGCATTCGTTGCGGTGCCTGCCTCAATGTTTGCCCGGTGTATAAAAGCATTGGCGGACACGCTTACGGAACCACCTACAGCGGCCCGATCGGCTCGGTTATAACCCCATGGATGCGAGGGATGAAAGATTATAAACACCTCAGTTTTGCCTCTTCACTTTGCGGAAGTTGCACCGAAGTATGCCCTGTAAAAATCAACCTCCACGAACTTCTCCTATACAACCGCAACGACTCGGTAAAAGATGGCCATGCCAGCCGTTTCGATAAAACCGTGATGTTGGCCTATAAAACCACCATGGGCAAACGCAAATACCTAGATTTCTTCAGTGGTAAAACCAAGAACTCAAGCCTGAAGAAATTTTTCGCTTCGAACTGGGGTTCAAGGCGCGAATTACCCGAGGTAGCACCCAAAAGCTTTAAGGATTTATGGGAAGAAAGAAGGGAAGGAAAGAAATAGGGGAGGAGGGCGATGGTCAGAAAATGGGTTATATATATCTAATAAAAATTAAGGCTTAATTATAAATTTCCACAGAGGTACACCTCAGAAAAACTATTTCTCAAATTTTTGCTTTCCGGGAAGAAAAATATATGATACTGTATAGTTGATAAAAATTAGTTTTTATGAGCAACATAAAACTCTTTGAAAGCAAGCAAATACGTTCAGTTTGGAATGAATTTGACCAAAAGTGGTACTTTTCTGTCCAGGACGTAATTGAAGTACTAACAGATAGTTCAGATGTTAAACAATACATAAAGCGGATGTTAAGCCGCAATGAAATGCTCAAAAGCAACTGGGGTACAATTTGTACCCTGGTTGAAATGGAAGCGGCTGATGGCAAAAGACGAAAGATACAAGCTTCAGATACTAAAGGGCTTTTACGCATCATTCAATCCATTCCATCTCCTAAAGCAGAGCCATTTAAACAATGGTTAGCACAAGTTGGTTCAGACAGGTTAGATGAAATTGAAAATCCTGAACTTGCAGCCCAACGTACACGGGAATTATACAAAGCTAAGGGTTATCCTGATGACTGGATTGAAAAACGAATGCGAAGCATTGCCATTCGGGAAGAATTAACAGGGGAATGGAAAAACCGAGGCGTAAAAGAACAAATTGAATATTCAATTCTTACTGCTGAAATCTCAAAAGCTACGTTTGGATTAACACCTTCAGAATACAAAAAAGTAAAAGGGTTAAAAAATCAAAACCTTCGTGACCATATGACGGACCTTGAATTGATTTTTTCAATGCTTGGCGAAGCCTCAACAACTGAAATCGTCAAGACTAAGAATCCAAAAGGACTT
>CAIXAQ010000349.1 GCA_903917425.1 uncultured Bacteroidales bacterium | reverse complement strand
GAAAAAATCAAAAGCCATGATGAATCCAGTCAAAAAAGGAAATTTCTTTCCTGTTTGCATCCTAGCGATCTCGTTTGTATTGATGCTATTTTCAGGTATTGAAGCAGTTGCGCAGGGAAACCTGCTGATTACACCCCGAAGAGTCGTATTCGAAGGTGCCAAGCAATCGCAGGAACTCACCCTTGCCAATACAGGTGCCGATACCGCAAAATACACGGTTTCGTTCGTACAATACCGCATGACTACCGATGGTGGATTCGAACTGATTGAAGTACCGGATTCAGGGCAATTGTTTGCCGACAAATTCCTGAGGTTTTTTCCACGCAGCGTAGTGCTTCCTCCCAACGGATCGCAGGTAATTCGTATGCAGTACCGCAAAGGATCGGATATGCAGAATGCGGAATACCGTTCGCACGTCTATTTTAGGGCCGTTCCGGAAGAAAAACCTTTGGGCGAGGATGAAAAACCCAAAGATTCGACTGCTATAGGTGTAAAACTGACTCCCATATTTGGGATCAGTATCCCGGTAATTGTCCGTAATGGCATTTTAGATCTTAAAGTTAATCTTACGCACATAAGCCTGGATATAAAAACAGATACAGTTCCAAGCCTGTCAGTTACCTTTGAGCGTTCGGGCAATAAATCAGTATATGGCGATCTTTCTGCTACCTGGCAATCGGACCAAGGCACGGCTGTAGAAGTTGGTGTGGTGAGGGGTATAGCCGTTTACACACCCAATAACATACGCAACTTCAAAATGCAATTGCGTAACTTACCCGGAGTTGATTATACAAAAGGCAAACTGCTGGTCAAATTTAAAGCGCAGGACGATGCAAAGGCCGAAACCTTTGCCGAAGCAGAATTTCCATTAGAGTAATGAGCGAAGAGTAGAAGCAGTTCTTTCCAGCCCATTAATAATACCCATAAGAGTTGAAAAAACTGGCTTATACTTCGAAGATTTTATACCTGGCAATGGTTGTACTATTGCTGGGTTTTAGAGGTTTGGGGGCAGGACGAAGCCTTTATATCAATATAAAAATAAAAAGCATTAATACTTGTTTGAGTTTGGCGTTAAATATGTTCCCTTGCCAACTCCAGAAAAAATCAGATTTTTTTATACATTCTTTTTTCAAAAAAGGCCTGTTCTTTTACGACTTTAGCTGTAATAGCCTCTTTCATGGAAAAATATCATTAGCTCCTTTTTTAATTCTTAAAACCCTGGGCCGATGATACAATCAGTATATGCATCGAAAAAAAAAGCTATATTTCTGATTGTGCTAATAAGCCTCTTATCAGGAGTAAATGCTGTATTTGGACAGATCAGTGTGTTAACCTCTTGGAATAACGTGTATCATGGTACAGCCACCACGGAACAAAACGCATCCGTTTCCATTCCGTCAGGAAGCAATGCAAACCGGGTTCTGGTTGTTGCCATTGCATCTTCACAAACAGCTACAGGTGCCAGAACAGTGAGTCTCTCATATGGAAGCCAGGCTCTTACCCCTATTGCAGGTGATATGGCAACTGCATCTGTACAGCAACATACCCAGCTTTATTTGTTAAACGAAGCCGGAATTGATGCAGCGACAAATTCTACCTTAACATTTACCGTAAGTGGCGGAACCACTAGGGTAACCGATGTTTTTACTGTTGTTTTTGATGGTGTGGATCAGATATTGCCGGTAACCGATGCGGAAACATACAGCAGCGGTACATCCACAACATCAAATCCTGTATTTAGCCCGGCCTTAAATGTGAATGCCAACGATCAGGCAATTGAGATAATCAGTTCCATGCGTATTGGAAATAACACACCGCGTAATATAGCTTATGCAACAAACTGGACCGAGGCGGCGGTTCAAACAGGGAATACAACGGATGGGGTAAGAAATGGGGTCGCGAATCGCAGTTTGCCAACAACAAATACCACAGATGCGTCATCAACAACTTTTAGTGGAAATGCCCTTGGTTCGATGACAGGGATAAGTTTAAAAGTTGCCCTGGCTTCACCGGGTATTTATATTGTTGCCGGTTCCTATCAGTTTAATGTCCCTGGAGGGGTATCATGTTTACAGGTCGAGACCTGGGGAGGAGGTGGAAGAGGCAGTACCAGGACTACAAACGGAAATGGTGGGGGCGGCGGTGGCGGAGCCTATTCGCGAAGTGTATTATCCGTGATGCCTGGCAGTTCTTATAATTTTTATGTCGGTGCCGGAAGTGCTACCATTACAAACGGGGAGGATTCCTATTTTATAAACAGTTCCACTTTGATGGCCAAAGGTGGGGGTTCGGTTGCTGATAATACTGCTGCCGGTGCAACTGGTGGCAGCGCAAATGCAGGTGCTGGAGACTTTAAGAAAAGTGGTGGCGGCGGTGCCAGTGGTTCTGGAACTTATGGCGGTGGCGGCGGCTCATCAGCAGGTACTATTTTAGATGGTGCTACGGCTACAAATCAAACCGGAGCAACGGCGCCATCAGGCGGCGGAAATGGTGGGAATGGCAGTTCCGGTACACAAGGAAATGGTTCAAACGGATCAAGTCCGGGTGGTGGTGGTGGTGGATCTTACAGAACCAGTACTGGAACCAGAACAGGAGGTTCCGGTGCGGATGGTAAGGTCATTATTACCTGGGTTGGCTTAACAGCTACGAATACTCCGGTGGTTTCATCACCTATATACACCGGAGCTACAAGTATAAGCGGAAGCAGCGAAGCCAATGCAAACATTGTGGTTTTTGCCGGAGGAAGTTCACAAATAGGAACGGGCGTTTCTGATGGCAGCGGAGCCTGGAATGTAACTGTAAGCGCGGTAACATTGGGTCAAAGTATTACAGCTACAGCCAAAGCGATAGATAAGTGCCTAAGCGCAGTGTCGAATTCGGTTACAGTAATTGCTTCTCCCACTATTACAACAGGTACTATATCGCCTTCATCTTTTTGTCCTGGATCTGCAGTTAGCGTCCCTTATACCAAAACCGGGAATTTTAACGCAGGGAATATTTTCACTGCACAACTTTCCAATGCAATTGGCTCTTTTGCCAGCCCAACGAATATAGGTACCCTGACATCACAAAATGCAGGTACGATCAATGCAACCATTGCTGCCGGACAGGCCACAGGCAGCGGATACCGCATACGGGTAGTTTCGAACAACCCTGTTATAACCGGAAGCGATAACGGTTCAGATATTTACATTGGACAACCCGGAATTAGTGCATTTTTTCCGGGAAGTACCTGCGGTCCGGGTGCAGTAACTTTAAGCACAACAGCAACACCGGGAGCAGTCATTAACTGGTATGCCGCAGCAACAGGCGGAACTTCGCTTGGAACAGGTACCACATTTGTTACTCCGTCTATTGCAGTAACCACTACTTATTATGCAGATGCAACTCTCGGAAGTTGTACTTCTACTCCGCGTGTAGCCGTAATTGCCACAGTTGTTTCGCTGCCAACTATATCAGCAGGGGGGGGCGGTACTTTTTGCACGGGTTCAACTATTTCGCTCACCAGCACAGGTACAAATATCAGTAACCAATACTGGACCGGGCCAAACAGCTTTTACTCAGTTGATCCAAATCCGGTTATAACAAATGCAACTGCTTCCATGAGTGGTACTTATACTGTAACCGGCAGCGCTATCGCCGGAACCAATATGCTTGTGAATGGAGATTTCGAGTTGGGAAATACGGGATTTGGCAGCGGATATACTCTAGGTACAGATCTTGTTCCCGAAGGACGTTATGCGGTGGTCGCCGACCCGCATACTGTACATACCAGCTACGCATCTTGTGCCGACCACACTGATCCTCCAGGAGCCTTGCAGATGGTTGTCAACGGGGCAATAGTTGCCGGGGTGACTGTTTGGTCGCAAACAGTAAATGTTTCGGCAGGAACCGATTACCAATTTACCTATTGGGTTCAGAGTGTGGTTGCCCTCAATCCGTCCCAATTGCAATTGTTTATTAATGGTATAGCTGCAGGCCCGATTTATACAGCTCTCTTACCAACATGCCAATGGAAACAGTTTATATACAACTGGAATTCAGGTGCCAGCACCACGGCATTTTTAGATTTGCAAAATCAGAACACGATTGCCAACGGGAACGATTTTGCTTTGGATGATATTTCTTTTAAGCCTGTATGTACGGCGGCTCCTGGCGATTTTGCCATACAAGGCATTTCATCCGCACAAGCACCCCTGGTCTCTTCATCAGTTGTTGTAACCGTGAATGCCGATGTTACTGCCGGTACTATTGGGACTAACCAATCGATTTGCCAGGGATTTACACCCGCAGCACTTACATCTATTGCTGCCGGTAGCGGTTCGGGTGTGATTACTTACGAATGGCAAACCAATGCCAGCGGAAGCTTTGTAACTATTATAGGAGCTACTGCGGCAACTTATTCGCCACCGTCTTTGGCAACAACGACAATCTATCAGAGAAGGACAGTTTCAATTAGCGGCGGTATCACCTGTTATTCTCCTTATAGCAATCAGGTTACTGTAACGATTACCGGTCCGACTGTTGTAGCCGGTGGACCGAATACAGTATGCCAATCAGCAAGCCCGACTGCAATAACTTTAAGTGGTGCAAGTTATACCGGAGGCACTGGTGCAACCTGGTCAATATTTTCAGGAACCGGATCTCTAAGTAACATTGGTTCAACAACAACTCCAGGCAGCGTTACTTTTACCCCGACAGCAAATTTCAGCGGAACCGTAATATTACGATTGACGGTAAACGGTGGAACATGTGCTGCTTTTGCAGACCGGATAATTACGGTAAATGCTGTAGCTACAGCAGTTGCGGGAACTGCAGTCTCGACTTGTTCTAACTCAGGTGAAGTAAATATTACTGCAGGAAGCAGTGCCACAAATTACACAGCAGTTGCCTGGACCTCGAATGGAACAGGGACATTTGCCAATGCTAATTCTCTTACGACGGCTACTTACACCCCAAGTGCTGCTGATATTACAGCCGGAAGCAGGGTACTCACCCTCACTGCAAGCGGAAATTCGCCATGTGCGAACGCCGTTTCTACAAAAACAATAACTATCACTGCTTTGCCAATAGCAACATTCAGCTATACAGGAACTCCCTACTGTTCAAATGCTGCCAACCCTTCCCCGACTTTCAGCGGAGGCGGTGTTGCAGGAATATTTTCTTCAACGGGCGGTTTGGTATTTGTAGGCACAGCCACAGGGCAGGTAAACCTGGCAAGCAGCTCCGCGGGATCTTATACAGTAACCAATACCATTGCTGCTTCGGGTGGTTGTGCATTGGTGACGGCAAGCAGCCCCATTATTATAACAACTTTGCCGGCTGCAACCATTTCGTATGCAGGAACACCGTTCTGTAAAAGCCTTATCACCGCCCAACCTGTTACCCGGACAGGTACTGCCGGTGGCACGTATTCCGCTTCACCTGCGGGTCTGATTATTGATGCTTCAACCGGGGCAATT
>CAIXAQ010000348.1 GCA_903917425.1 uncultured Bacteroidales bacterium | reverse complement strand
GTTTCTGTTGATTCAAGCAGGTCGGCCAGCCATTGTATTTGTTCTGCTCCCAGGAAACCGGTGTTTATTCTTACGACGTCTGTCCTGGTTGTTTTCCAGTTTAGTTTATCCGGAAGGACCTGTCCATCAGTAACAGCGGTTTCTGTTTTTATGGTGTTATCCTGTTGGTTTGAACCTGTGCAAAGCAGGTATTCATAAAGTCCAAAGGGGTTTTTGAAAACGAGGATCCGTGGAATTTGGTAGTAGCCAAAATCAACGAGGTACGAATAAATTTTGCTGATATTATTATCATGGTTATAAGATCCGGAAGAGAGTGTAACGGAATAGGAAAGCAGTGTTTTATCCGGATAGGCGTTTGCTGCATAATTTGCTACTCCTAACTGAGAATAGCCGGTCGGGAAGTAAACAATAGTGCAATAGGCAACATTGGAAAGCCTTACAATATCCTGAAAGAAAAGGTACGTACCATCCGTGAAACGGAGGGAAAGGTCGAGCTGCACAGGTATTGGAGTAAGGCTGTGAACCTGCATGTAATTGATGCATTCTTTTTGGGAAGGCAGCACTCTTTTTAATTCGTTAACCGGGTACCATGACAGGCAGGATTTTGAAGCTATAAGGTATGAAAGCAGGTTAGCATGTGCAAAGTAGAAAACTTGCCGTTTTGATTTTGGTATGTAAGCATCCAAAAGCAAAAAAAGATCAGAAACCAAAGGGTACTGAGCTTCGGGGGGATTTCCGACCATTTCCTGAAAGGCAAAAACAATATGTTTTGGTATTTCAGAATAGACTTGTGGTGCATTTCCTGTTTTACCTTTTTGTGTAATGAGATTTTTAAGGTAATCTGAAAACTCGAAGGAAGCATTATTATCAGAATCAGCCTGAACGCTATCCCCGGGCAAACCATCAATATTCCCTTTAATTCTGAGCGGTGTTTGTGTTATGTTGCTATGCAAAGTAAAAGAAACTGGTTGATTAGCCAGGATAAGCTGAGGCGGTTTTTTTGTTATTGACAGAGCCACTTTTGAGATATGAGTTATGAGGTATGAAAGCGGTGCAAATATGTGTTAATAGGAGTTGAAAATAAAGGACAAAACGAAAGCTACATTTTTGTAGCGTTTTGGAGTGTAGATTTATCATTCTGAATTTTCTCGAGGTCGAAAAGGGACCATTTGCCGTGTATTCCGTTTTCCTGCAATTTATCGATGGCATTGGCAAAGCGAAGCATTGCGGAAGTCATATCCGGGATGGTGAGAGAGGATCTTGGCAATATACCTGCAGGTGAACTTAAACTGGATCCGGATTTTGTGGTGAATCCACCGGAAGAAAAGAAATTACTGCCGGCACCAAGGATAGAAGGGTTTAAGTGAGGCAAGGATTTTTTAAGCCTTGCCACTTCAAGCATTTGAAGGAATGGTTGAAGTTGAGGGTTGTTAACTCCTTCGGCAGGAATTACATACTCGTTTGCATGAACAATTCCGGCAGGTGTTAAGTTGTCGGAATTTTTACTTGTGAATCCACCTTCAGAGAATGCCGGCATTTTCTGTGCGGAAATGGCAGCAATCTGGAGGCCGCCTTGCAGGGCAGCCATTGCCATCAAAGGGATAGCAGGAAGCGGCCATATATTTATGGCAGCTTTTCCAACACTGAGGGCAAGGTTTACCCAGGCCTGAGCGAGGTCGGCTTTATGTTGTTGTTTCCAGGCGTTTTGTTTAAGGATCTTTTCTTTAGCTGCATATTTGGTGTTTATTGCATCTTTCTGATTTTCGGTAAGAAGTTTATTTGAAAGTTCAGCATCCCTCATGGTTGCTAACTGGCTGAGTTTATCATCCAGTTCGCGCTGATTTTTATCCCGGGAGATATTGAATGTTGTGTCAGCTATCATCTGAGCCGCTTC
>CAIXAQ010000347.1 GCA_903917425.1 uncultured Bacteroidales bacterium | reverse complement strand
TTCAATCAACCCAATCTCTTCTTTTTCCAGCTTTCCTTTTTGCATCAGGAAGCCGACAATATCAACTTTATTCAGTTTGTCTTTTTTGCCTTTGCCAATATAGATGGTTCCCCAAAGAGGTTTCGGAGGTAGAATCCGGGTATCGGGCAATTCGATAAAATTCAGTTCTTCTTTAATATAGGCCGGGATTGTTTCATCCGCGCTGAGAATCAGGTACGAATCACCTTCGGCATTCATGCGGGCTGTGCGGCCGTTACGGTGAATATAAGCCTGCTCGTTAGCCGGCAAGTGATAATGGACCACATGTTTTACCTCAGGAATATCCAATCCACGCGAAGCCAGGTCGGTACAAACCAGGATATTACAACTTCCATTCCTGAATTTGCCAAGAACCCTTTCGCGTATGGCTTGCTCCAGACCGCCATGGAAATACTCATTCACTACCGAACTGTCAGTCAGCGAATCGCTTACGCGCTGTGCTGCCTCCCGGTGGTTGCAAAATACCAGCGTTTGCTCGCCTCCAAGATGACATAATAACTGGAACAAAGTTGAAAGTTTGTCTTTATGATCCGATCGGACAAGGTTGCCCCTAAGACCTTCGATTTGTTTGTTTTCATTCAGATAATCAAGAATATACGGCTCCTCAATACCAGTAAATTCAGGAATTTCGAGTGCTTTTGTTGCCGAAGTAAGGATGCGTTTTTTAACAACTTTAAGGTTTTTGATAATAGCCGACATTTCCTCCTGGAAACCCATTTCGAGCGATTTATCAAACTCATCGAGAACAAGGGTATGTATGCCTTCGGTCGAAAAATTTCCCCTCGAAATATGATCCAGGATCCGGCCAGGCGTTCCTACAAGCAGGGCAGGGGGTTCCTTTAAATTATTCTTCTCAACGCTCGTTTTGTGCCCGCCATAACAACAACTCACCTTAAATCCTGTGGCCATTGATTTAAAAACATCCTCAATTTGTAAGGCTAATTCGCGCGATGGCGTTAAAACCAAAACCTGTACTTTGTTATTGTCTTTTTCAAGGCTTTTTAAAACGGGCAAAAGAAAAGCGAGTGTTTTTCCTGAACCGGTCGGTGAAATCAGGATGATATCTTTGTGCTTGCCTATAGCTTCAACCGATGCCAGTTGCATGGCGTTGAGAGCTTCAATATTGAGATTTCCGAGTATTTTTTTAATCAATTTGATTGATTTTTGGTATTTCGCGAAGGTACGATAAAACCCTTTGTGATTCTGCACTGATGGCGACTTACAGAAAAAAGCCGCCTTTAGGGCAGCTCTTGTATTAATTACCAATTATCGTTAGTTCTGCTTCACTAAAATAAACCTGGCAAATATTTCGAACCACATAGGCACAATAGACCACATAGAAAATGACTCAAAGAGGTTCTGGATAATTTTAAATTCTCGAAAAACGGAAACTGCCAGTATAACAAGCTATCTATATTTCTTATTCTTCATTTATCATTATGCGATTCCCATAAATTTTAATTATTGCTTGTCCTGCTCAGGTTTTGTAGCAATCATAAAGAAGACAGGATATTCTTTCTGCTTGCCGCCTGCTTCAATTTTTTTCTGAACAAAGCATGTTTTATAGGTAACATTCTTGAATCCGGCTTGAGTCAGTAATTGGGATAACCATTCCGGGTCGAAACCTTTATATCCCGTAAACCCTTCGTCGTGAAATGTGCCATCTTCGGTATAAAGGTCAGCTATTGCCAGTATTCCACCTTCACTCAACAAATCGTGAAGAGTGTGAACCATCTTGCCTACATCCGAAAGATGATGGAAAGTCATTTGGCTGAATATCATATCGAACTTGTCGTCAAAAGGTTCCGTTTCGAGGTCTGTTTTTAGTGCCCGGATATGATTTAATTTGGATTCTGCAATTTTTTCGTTGCAAATCCGTATCATTTCCAGGGAGTTATCAATCAGGGTTATGGATGAAAATAAATCCTGAAGCATAAAGCTTAACAGGGCAGTACCTGCCCCAAATTCCATCGCTTTCATCCCCGGCCTGAAAGGGATTGTTTCCAATAATTGGTTTGCAATTTCGCGGGCACGTTCCAGATGAATATTGTTTTTGTCCCAATCGCTTGCTTTACTGTCAAATTCGCTCATATCAAGGTAATTATGTTGTTTTTAGATTCAAAATTCAGAAATTCGTTTTATAGTCCTCTTGATGTACTCCTCTGTCCTTCTGATAGTTCCCATTGCAATGGGTGATTCTACTGAACATAGGTTTCTGTTTGATTGATTTTTTTTTAGATTTTATGGAGTAATTTTGTATCAGGCTACATATTCTGCTTCATTACCTTGAGCAAGTCGCCTTTTCTCACTACGCCTGATTGTCTCCAGACCGGTTTGCCGTTTTTGAATACAATAAGCGTAGGAACACTCTGTATCTGGTATAGGCTCGAAATGTCTTTGTTTTGATCTACATCAATCTTTATTACTTTCACCCGGTCGCCAAGTTCGGATGCAAGTTCTTTTATAATGGGTGATTGTGTTTTGCATGGACCGCACCACAAAGCGTGGAAATCAACAACCACTGGCCGTGAATCGTTAATTATGGTTTCGAAGTTTCCTTTCATGATTTTGTACTTATGATGTTTTATTTTTTTTGTCGAATGTTGAATGTCGGATGTCGAATGTCGGAGTTGAATGTCGGATGTAGGATGTAGGGAGATTACAGGATTCCTTTAGAATCCAGGCTTCAGACTTTATAGGTTAAACTTCCATTGGGGCATGTTGCCACACATTTCAGGCATTTGGAACAGGTGAAGCTGTCGCCGGGCCTGTCTAATTTTGGTTTATATAAGCTCTATTTCGTTGGTTCCATTGCCACAATGTAGCATTCCTTGTCGCAGATGCCACAGTTTTTACATGAATCATTATTGATCTTTATGCGAAAAAATGAGTACTTGTTGAGCCAGCCTGAAATCCAGGCAATAGGGCAACCTATTTTATGATACTGATACATTCCCTTGGTCTTTCCATCCGGGCTCATACCCATCAAAAACTCCATCATTAATCCCAGAGGACAAACCCAACGGCAGAAAACTTTTCCGAAAACTACTCCAAGTATTACGCCGACCAGCAAGACATACCAAAGGGAGAAATGATATACCGAAATGCCATAGTATAACCCGGCTGCCATAAAGGCGAGGATGAGAATACGTTTGTCAACAAGTAATTTCAACATATTTTTTCACTCAATCAAAGCGATTTTTAACCAACTTTGGCGCTTACAACCATCACATTTTCAAAATGCATTTGCAATAATAACCATTAACTTTAAACCACTCAGGCAGTCAGGATATTAACGGACACCCGGCATTGTATTTCAGAATTATATAGCAGCGAAAAGCTGGAATATTGTGTATTACGGGCAAAATACATTTTTCAGAATGAACCCAATTTACACTGTCTCTCATTCTCAAATTGTCACATTCTCAAATTGTTACATTAATTAATTGTCACATTAATTAATTATCCCATTATCACATCCCCGGCAATCGTGGAAATCTGCCCAGTTTTGTCATTCTTGCATACCAACCCCAGCCTTTTTTCATCCAGTGTCCGACAATGGGCATAGGAATCATGAATGCTTTTTTGCTGTCACGGAAAACGAAAGCAGCGCCGTTGCCGGTATCCATCACGCACAAAATATTCAGATGCTCCTGGTATCCTTTGCGTTTAAGGCTTCCTTTTTCAATTTCAGTAATATTATAAGCTGCGTTGCGACCCATAAGTTCGGCAATATGTCCCTGTTTTGCTATCCATTCAGGACCTTCAAGTGCTGCAATGTCGCCGATGGCAAAAACATTTGAGAATCCTGGTACCTGCCCGGTATTATCTATTTTAATGAAACCTGCTTCAGAAAGCGGCAGGTCAGAATTTTGCAGCAATGCCGGGCCTGTCCCGGCAGGTATGAACATGGTATAGTCGG
>CAIXAQ010000346.1 GCA_903917425.1 uncultured Bacteroidales bacterium | reverse complement strand
GCTGTGCACGGCATAATGGAAACCACAACCATGTTTTCGGCTTTGATATTTATTTTGTCAGCATAATATGTTTTGGCTAAGGCTCCGAACATTTGCTGCGGCGATTTACACGATGATAAATTGTCAATCAGTTCAGGAAACATATGCTCCTGGAATTTAACCCAGCCAGGGGAACACGATGTCATAAGCGGAAGTCTTACCGTCTCGTCCTTATCTACCAGAGCCTTTTTCAGGCGGGTCAGCAACTCGGTGCCCTCCTCCATTATAGTCAGGTCGGCAGTGAAGTCGGTATCTAACACCTTGTTAAATCCCATTCTGCGCAAAGCTGCAACCATTTTGCCTGTAACACGCGTGCCGGGTTCAATTCCGAGGTCTTCGCCCAAAGCGACACGCGTTGCAGGTGCCGTTTCGACAACAACAAATTTATTCGGATCATAAATGGCATGCCATACATCCTCAATATAGTTTCGTTCGTACAAAGCACCTGTCGGGCAGCGGTTTATGCATTGCCCACAGTTAGTGCACACTACATCATTAAGTGGTTTTCCAAGGAAAGTTGAAATGGTTTGATGATCGCCTTTGTGAACAACAGCCAGTGCGCTAACTGCCTGAAGTTCAGTGCAAGTTCGCACACAGCGCTGGCATCGGATACATTTGCTGGCATCTTTTGTTATCGACGGTGACGATATATCAAGAATTTTATCTTTCACCTTAACCAGATCGATAAAAATATGATCACCGTACCGGTATTCCGAAGCCAGTTCCTGCAATTCGCAATGACCGTTTTTAAAACATTTGGTGCAATCGGCGTTGTGCTCCGACAATAATAATTCGAGAATGTGCTTGCGGGCGATACGCACTTTTTCGCTGTTGGTATTTACTTCCATGCCTTCCGAAACGGGTGTGGCGCAGGAAGCAGCAAGCAGACGGGCCCCTTTTACCTCGACCACGCATACCCGGCAATTGCCTGCTACGGTGAGGTCAGGATGGTTGCAGAGGGTGGGGATGCGGAAGTTGAGTCGTTTGGCAGCTTCCAGTATTGTGGTGCCTTCTTCCACCTGTATGGGCGTGTTATTTATTTTCAGATTAACCATATATTTACTCATGGTACTTTTCTCCTATTTTTGGGTTTTAAAAGGGCTTTATTAGTAAATGATTTCTTCGCGGAAGTTATCAACAATGGAGGTGAAGGGATTGGCAACTGACTGACCCAGTCCGCATTTGGCTGCTATCTTCATGGTTGCCGTAAGCCGCTTTAAATCATCGAGATAGGTAGGAGGGCGTTCTCCTTTTTTTACAGCTTCAATCCCTTTAAGCAACTGCTGGCAGCCTATACGGCATGGAGTGCATTGTCCGCATGATTCTTCGGTGAAAAATTCAAGGTAATCGTGAAGCACATTGTACATCGAACGGCTCGAGTTAAAGATCATCATCGATCCGCCTGTAGGAATTCCTTCGAAACCAATAATGGTATCGTTGAATTTTTTTCGCGGTACGCAATGGCCGGAAGCACCTCCAACCTGGATGGCTTTGGTATCGCCATCGCCGAATTCATCCACAAAATCTTTAAGCGGCATCCCAAGTTCAAGTTCGTAAATGCCCG
This sequence comes from uncultured Bacteroidales bacterium, assembly GCA_903917425.1. Classification (GTDB taxonomy): domain Bacteria; phylum Bacteroidota; class Bacteroidia; order Bacteroidales; family UBA4417; genus UBA4417. The sequence goes on along the minus strand of CAIXAQ010000346.1, from coordinate 2,771 downwards.
CAATTGGCGTATCGCCCGAAACGGAAAAAACTTTCGATCCTCTGGAGTCGTGGGTTCCCAAAGCCTTAAACTCTTCGGGTCCCATGCGGCAGATTTCGGAGGTATAAACCAAAGTCTCAACATTGTTGATAACCGTAGGCTTGCCATTGTAACCCGAAACTGTTGGATACGGAGGTTTGTTGCGGGGTTCACCGCGTTTGCCTTCCATGGATTCGAACAATGCCGATTCCTCACCACAAACATAAGCCCCACTTCCGGAACGAAGAAAAATCTGGAAATCAATTTTCAGTTCGTGCAACTGTTGGTTGAACAGATCAATTTTCTGCTGAAGAGTTTTCAGCATAAAGTTATACTCTCCTCTTATATAAATGTAGCCTTCTGTAGCCCCGACAACAAAAGCGCAAATGGTCATTCCTGCAAAAATTTTCTCGGGAACGCGATCCAGAATTTCGCGATCTTTAAAGGTGCCCGGCTCGCCTTCATCAGCGTTACAGACTACATATTTGGCATCGGCCTCTTCGTTGCGGGCAAATTTCCATTTAAGCCCGGTTGGGAAACCTGCGCCCCCACGCCCTTTGAGTCCCGAATCAATCATATCCAGGATAATGCTCTCAGGAGTTTTTTTGACCGACTTTTCCACCACCTGTATAGGTGTGCAGTTATCGTCCCAGCCAAAGATAATATCTATTTTTTTTAATGGTTTCTGTTCCATACGATCAGATATTTGTACCTTGAAAATTAAATGGTCTTTTTTGAGAATTCTTCAATAATGGCGACAACTTTGTCGGGTGTAACCGAAGGAAATACTTCATCGTTGATGAGCATTACCGGTCCTTTGTGGCACCATCCAAGGCAGTTGGCCGTTAAAAGTGTGAATTTATTGTCGTGGGAAGTTTCGCCAACTTTTATTTTAAGGTGATTTTCGATGGCTTTAATAATTTGTTCCTTTCCCTGCATGTGGCAAGAGATTGTTTTGCATACCCGAACAATGTTTTTGCCACGGGGTTTGGTATCGAGGAAGGTGTAGAACGAAGCGGTTCCATACACATCGGCAGCCGAAAGGCTAAGTTCGCGTGCTACTGCAATCATGGCTTCTTCCGATAGGAATTTTTCGCGGGATACAACCCCTTGTAATACTGGCATCAGCGCATTGCGGGTTTTGCCGTGCTTCTCAACCAGTTCGTGAATTAATACTTCCGTGTTTGTCATTTTATTCTATTTTATTTGTAATTAATTGTTTATCATTAATATACATTGTTATTTGATTCACAATAGAAAACGCAAAGATATATATCTTATATGTATTGCTGCTATTTTAGGGGCTTAATTTTATCTTCAATGTGCAATTTATATCCTTTCTAAAAAACATACATAAACAAATGATAATCATTTGGTAAAGTGATATATACATATTAAAATGTATGAAAATTTCTATAAAAAAGTTACTTTTGCTGTCAGGAGGTATGATGGCTTACAGGTATTTTATAAAATTAGCATACAAAGGAACGGCTTACGGTGGCTGGCAGAAACAGCCAAATGCTGAAACTGTGCAACAGTGGATCGAAAATGGTTTGAATGCGATCGCTGGTGTCGGGAGTGGGGCAACTGGTTGCGGGCGCACAGATGCAGGCGTTCATGCCCGGGTTTTTTATGCACATTTCGATTCAGAAAAGGCTTTTCTGAAAGAAGAACTTGCCATGCTGGCCCAAAGACTGAACCGGTTTCTTCCTCAGGATATTTCCGTTTTTGCTGTCTTCCCGGTCATTCCAGGCGCTCATGCCCGGTTTAGTGCCATATGGCGGGAATATGAATACCTCATTATCAGGCAGAAAGATCCTTTTACCTTTAACAGTGCCTACCTTGTGCATGGCGATCTGAACCTCGCATTGATGAATACCTGTTCCGGGTTGATGTTGGGAAAGCACGATTTTCAATGTTTCAGCAAGGTAAATACGCAGGTAAATAATTATTTTTGTGATGTGAAAGCGGCTTTTTGGAGCGAAGAGGATCATTTCCTGAAGTTTACCATCAGGGCGGATCGTTTTTTACGCAACATGGTTCGTGCCATTGTAGGCACCCTGCTTGATGTGGGAAGAGAGAAGATTTCAGTCGAAGAATTTCTTACCATCATCGAAAGCCGCGACCGCTGTGAAGCAGGTTATTCCGTTCCTGCTAAAGGACTCACATTAACCGGTATCGGCTACCCGGAAGCGATTTTTACGGATAAACCCGAATTTTTTTCACAGGAAAGCTGTGAAAACGTAAAGTGAGGGCTGTATTACAAGATGCTGGCATCTTTGTAGATTATTATACTCTGACCGAAAGTTCCAGATCATTGCAGTTTTTTGATTACCTTCTTATTATTGCCAGAAAGCAATTTAAGAAGAATCATTCCAAATAACGATCCGATTTTTAAGTATATGCTAATTTCGTGTTTACATATTCATTTTAAACTTATTTTTGATTGCCGTAATGTGTAAAATTAAATGTTAACTTAAGAAAAATATTATCAAGATAGTCCCTGATATGCTTTACATTAATTAACCTGATATTTCATTGCAAATTACTCATGCAATAAATGCCAGGTTGTTTTGCATAAGGAAAGTCGACCATCTTATAAAAACAAGAATGAAACTAACACATTTGATTTTAAGTAACTAATCAGTTTCATTTATAATTGGCAATAGAGTTCAGCGCAAACAACACATTCTGTCCATTTTTAATGGCGGTATCAATAATGGATCTCAGTATGGCAAAATTTTCAGCAGCAT
>CAIXAQ010000345.1 GCA_903917425.1 uncultured Bacteroidales bacterium | reverse complement strand
TCCTACCTGTAATGACGAAGATTTCTGCCATGTTAGATTTTTAGGTTTTTCGCAGTCGATTCCAGCCACGATAAATAAACCTCCAAAAGACTTATTGTAATGATATTTAGCATCTTCACCTACAGGGACTATGAAGTTAACCAGGTTGTTTTGGTCGTTGTAGCCATAGGTTGCATCGAGTCCGGCATAAAAACGTTTCCCGCTATTTCTGACCGGGTTATTGGCAAAATCCCAGTTATCGTTCAGCGAAGTAAAATAGGCTGCATCAGCTATGCCGGCAATACTGCTTTTTTGTAAAAACGCATCAATTGCTGTTATTTCGGCAATTTTCCTTAACCTGTTATCGAAAAACCGTTTGTATTTCAATAAAGTTATTTCCTGTGCCAGCACCAGCACATCTTCATCGGTCGCTATCTTTTTTGCACGGTTAAGTTTTTGTAAATCTTCGAGTATGTACATGGCAAGCCTTGCATCCTGCACCTGTTCAATTCGTCCTTTTCCAACCCGGAGTGTTCCAGCCAGATTGAGATTCAGGTCTTTCTGGTTGCCTTCAGTCTCGCTCAATATTGAACCACTCACAGTTGTTTTAGAACCCTGCGATAGTCCGTTATATCTCCCGTAGATAGAGCCATTCGCTTCGAAATACTGCTGCTTTTCATTGAAAAACCTGGATAAAGCCGAAATATTTATAGCCTCAGCATGACTGAAATTATTTGATTTTATCTCCTGTTCCGGATTTCCAGATTTATTCTGATAAGATGAGGAGCCGATACCTGTATTGAGAGAAACATGCTGCTCCTGCTGTGTTTTGAGCGAATTTTTATACCTGGAATAGTTGGCACCGGCTCCTGAATTGAGGGTGAAGGAACTGGCTTTGACGCCGGCACTACTGATATTGTTATTAATAAAGCCGCTGTTTAAACCGAAATTCAGGTCCAGCGTCTGGTAGAGATAATCCGGATTTTTGTAATCGCTCAGTTTGAAAGTTGGGGTCTGTGCTTCCGAAAATTTAAAGCTAAAAATCAGAATTGTGACAATCAGCAATGAAAGAAATTTGATGTTTTTCATAATCAAAGGGTTATGTGGTTATAAAAGGGGAATAAAGGGTATTTATCGGTTTTCGTGCTTTGAAATAATTATAAAAATATGATTTGGCTTTTAGACAATGTTTAAATTTACCTAATTTATACTGCGAAAGGGTAAAGGTCGGAAGACGGAAGTCCGAAGACGGAAGAACCCTCAATTGAAGATCACAATTCAACGTGTTTTTCTGCCCTTCGCCCCTCTTCTTGTCACCCTTCACCCCTCGCCATGTCACCCTTCGCCCCTTCAGTATCTTTATAAATCAATTTTAGACAGTCTCCATTCATCCGTATTATCATCTTCATTTGGAACCTGATTTTTACCAATAATCATGCCTTAAAGTATCACTGCAATTAATATATATCAAGGGGTTTGATGTAAGTAGCAAAGGTTGTATCAGCAGAATTATTTTGACAGATTTTATAAGAGTTTCACCGATTATGAAAGCCCTTTTGCATAATTAAACTCCTTTTCATTCCCTTGTAAAGAATAAAATTCCATCTTTGTTAAAAGATTGCCGCTTATCGTCCCAGGCACCTATTTGCAATAGTTAAATTCCGAATTAACCCCAAAATCAAATCCATATGCGAAAAACCTCACTTACCCAATTTTACGGCCTGATAGCAACATTGCTATTTGCCATCCTGTTTTTTTCAGCCTCAGCTGCTGATGCAGGGAAATCAAAGCCCAAAAAAGAAGCCGAGAAGAAGGAAATTAAATCAGATACTTTAAAATCGTCAATTTTCGGCGGCCTGAAATGGCGCTCCATCGGTCCGTCTTTTACCTCGGGCCGTATTGCCGATTTTGCTGTAAATCCGAATAACCACAGCGAGTGGTTTGTGGCAGCCGCTTCGGGCCATGTGTGGAAAACCACCAATAACGGAACTACTTTCGACCCGGTTTTCGACGGGCAGAAATCCTATTCCATAGGTGTAGTGGTTATGGATCCGAATAATACCAACGTGGTTTGGGTCGGAACAGGCGAAAATAACCATCAGCGTGCGTTGGGTTATGGCGACGGTGTTTATAAAAGCTGCGACGGAGGAAAGTCGTGGAAAAACATGGGTCTCAAGGACTCAGAACATATCGGCAAAATTGTGATCGATCCGCGTAACAGCGATATCGTTTTTGTTGCTGCCGAAGGTTCTGTTTGGGGACCGGGTGGCGATCGCGGGCTTTATAAAACCACCGATGGCGGTAAAACCTGGAAAAAAACTCTTGAAATAAGCGAAAATACGGGTGTTAACAATATTCTGATCGATCCGCGTGATTCAAATATTTTATATGCCAGCAGCGAACAGCGCCGCAGGCATGTATTCACCAAAATAGGCGGCGGACCCGAAACGGCAATTTATAAATCGACCAATGCCGGCGAAAGCTGGGATAAACTGAAAAGCGGGCTTCCCGGTGGAGATATGGGTGGAATGGGATTAGCGATTTCGCCTGTTAACCCCGATTATATTTTTGCCATAATCGAAGCAGCCGGCGATGCAAGCGGTTTTTACCGCAGCACCAACCGCGGTGCCAGCTGGTCGAAAATGAGCGATCATTCGGCCCAGGGTCAGTATTATAACGAGATTTACTGCGACCCGAAAGATGTGGATAAACTGTATTCGGCCGAAACCGTATCGCAGGTTACCGAAGATGGAGGTAAAACATGGAAACCAATCGGTAATAACAAACGCCATGTGGACGATCATGCCATCTGGATTGATCCTTCCG
>CAIXAQ010000344.1 GCA_903917425.1 uncultured Bacteroidales bacterium | reverse complement strand
GCTTTTAGATTGTATCTTTGATTGACTGAACACAACCAGACCTTAATTATTACAACGACCACAGAAGTTGTGATTTGCTTTTAGATTGTATCTTTGATTGACTGAACACAACATACCCCTGCTCAATCAATTAACCCACAGCACAATAAGTCAGAAATCAGGATATAAAAAAGTGTTCAGATAAGTCCTTCTCCATAGCAAAGAGAAGGACTTTTTTATTCCTGCAATCAAAATAGTTCAAGCTGTTGGGGTGTTCCCGGCCTGTCTTTCAGATCACGCCCGCGGAAAAACTCCATCATTCCAAACTGCTTATCCGTTAATGAAAACAAAATAATTTCACCCTTTGGTGCAAGAAATCCTTTCACCCGTCGCATATGTACATCAGCATTTTCACGGCTGTTGCAATGGCGCACGTAAATTGAATACTGCATCATTGCAAAGCCATCCTTTTGAAGGTTTTTCCTGAATAAGGCATAGTTGCGCCTGTCCTTTTTGGTTTCGGTAGGCAGATCAAAAAATACGAAAATCCACAAAATCCGGTATTGGTTTAGCCTTTCAGTTAAATCTGATTCCACAATTATTGGTTTAATTCCGGATAAAGTATCCTTCTTGCTGTGCCCTCAAAACAAGTTGAAAGAGATGCAGTTGTTCGCTGCACACCGACCATTAGCGGGCTGCTGTTTCCATCTATTAAAATATCAACTACCGGGATTTGTAGAAGTTTCCGCTTAATATCGGGAGTAAGTTCCTCCATATTAGGATTTTCGCTGGCAATCTGCCATACTACTTTATCCACATAAGGGCGGTACGGCTCCATAATATCTGAAGCCAGGCACCATGGATTGTATTTATTCCGGTGATGTATGCCAACCGCAGGGAGCAAGCCACTGGCTACAAGTGCCCGGGCCACAATGGCGAGCAATATTGCATACCCATAGTTTAGCATTGCATTGGGGCCATCTCCTTCGCGGTCACGGGTGAAACAGGTATTTGCACCAAACAGCTTTTCCCAGTAAAAAGCAGCTGCACGGCCTTCCACATTCTGAGGATCACCGCTTTTTACCAAACCAATATAGTATTGCATTTTCGCGTCATTAATTCCAACGCTGCGTAGCATGGCTGCCTGGTTGCTTATTTTAGCAACAATAGTTTGTTGCCAGAGATTCTTTTTCAGAGGCAGGGAACTTTCCAGCTGCTGGTACATTTTCTCAGTAAACGCATGATGCGAAAACATTGGAAGCATTAACCCATATGGCAAATGCTGTGCATCGCAACTGATCACAGCCACATTATTCTGATTAAGTTCGGCGATCAACGCATTGGTAAGTGTAATATGTGGACTATCCAGAATAAGAATCCCAATATCTTCAATAGGAACTGAGGTCGAAGGTTTGCCCTCCTTGTCCGTAAAATCGATGCTCATCTGCATATCCTTTTTCTTGAGGTAGCAGGGATTGCCAAAATAGAGGGTACGTTTTATCATAAAAATTAATATTTATAAAGCGTTGTTGTGAGGATTTCAATTCAGATGAAGCCTGCTTATCATTTTAGTTAGAGTTTCACTTTGAATGAAGCCCTCACTAAAAGTTTGCTACCCGCATATTAACCCCAGTTTCTCTAACCTTTCCCTATTAACAAAATTACCTCTTCTTATTCCCACCAGGTCAATATAGGAGTAGAACTCCCAATCTTCCGCGTTTACTACCAATCCAGCTTTAACCGGATTTTGGCTAATATAATCGAAACAAACCTTCAAATAATGCCATTCCGGAATATCAACTTTCATAAATGTTACGCCAAATGAAGTGTACCAATGGGAAGAAATCCCTTTGATTTCGTTTAGGCAGATTGCTTTCTTTTTTTTCTGAATAGTGAACCGATGCGTTCTTCTTGTGCGTTAATTGCACGGGTGTATTAACGAAGCAGAACGCCTATTGAGTGATTTAGTTTGGTTTTAACTGGCTTCTGATTAGTGAGGGCTT
>CAIXAQ010000343.1 GCA_903917425.1 uncultured Bacteroidales bacterium | reverse complement strand
GTGATTGCAGATGGTCGTGCACCACGTGACGGACGTTTTATTGAGAAAATTGGCACGTATAACCCTATTTCAAGGCCAGCCGACATTCAAATTGATTTCGACCGTGCTCTATACTGGGTGAAAACCGGTGCTGCACCTACCGAAACCGTTGAAGCTATCCTGAAATATACAGGTGTGGCTTACATGCACCATCTGCTGAAAGGCGTTGAAAAAGGTGCAATGAACGAAGAGCAGGCACAGGAAAAATTCGAAGAATGGAAAACTGTGAAGATGGGGAAAATTGAAAGTGCAAAGAATGACCTTGGTCAGAAAGCAAAAAAAGAAGACAAAAAACGCCTCGAAGCTGAAGTGAAAGTAAATCAGGCTAAGTCTGATGCACTGGCTAAGAAATTAGCAGCAGAAGCTAAAAAAGCAGCAGGAATAGTCGACGAGGTTGCCGAAGAAGCGGCCGAAGAAGCAAGTGAAGAAACTTCAACCGAAGAACAAGCATAAGCAACCTATGAAACAAGATGAACTTTTCCTGTTGGGAAAGATCGTCAGAACTTTCGGTTCAAAAGGCGAACTCATATTTCAAGTTGATACTGAAATACTTTCGCGAATAAAAAAACTGGAATCAGTGTTCCTCAAAATCAATGAGAACCTGGTTCCATTTTTTATTGAACAACTCCAAATAAGGCCAAAAAAGCAGGCTCTGGTGAAGTTTTTTGATCTTGACAGCACTGAAGAAGCCAACCAACTTAGCGGAAGCGAAATTTATATTCCGCTAACAATTTTGCCGAAACATAAAGGCTCCGAGATTTATTCCATCGAGATTGAAGGCTATACTGTAATTGATTCAGTATGCGGTGAAATAGGCTTTGTGCGAACAGTACTCGAAATGCCCCAGCAAGCCTTACTAGCGATCGATTTTAACGGAAAAGAAATCCTGATTCCTGTGGTGGATGAGATCGTTAAAAAGGTTGACCGCAAAACTAAAACGATACATATCGAAGCACCCGAAGGGCTGATTGAGTTGTATTTGTAAAATGCTTCTTGGGAAGTGCCTTATTTTCTGTTTTTTATTCTTCACTCTTCACTTTTCACTTTTCACTCCCGTTGTTTCATTTCAAGAAATTCAGCATTGATGACAGTTCGGCTGCCATGAAAATTGGTACGGATGCCGTATTGCTGGGTGCATGGGCTGATTGTGAAAATGCTTCACGCATACTTGATGTTGGAACTGGCACCGGCATTCTGGCATTGATGATGGCACAGCGTACAACCGATGTCAACATTGATGCTGTGGAACTGGATTCTGCCGCAGCCTTGCTGGCCGGGCAAAATGCAAAACTAAGTCCCTGGTCGAACAGGATAGCTGTATACAATGTTTCATTTCAGGAGTTTAGCCAAAATGCAAAGCACAAATACAGCCATATTATTTGCAATCCGCCTTTTTTTTCAAATTCGTTGAAAGCGGCAGGCGAAGCGCGAAATTTAGCTCGTCATAACGATAGTTTGCCGGAAAAAGAATTGCTTCCAGGCATCTCAACGCTACTCTCTGATTCTGGCAAAGCCGCATTGATTATTCCTTCTGATGCTTTGGGAAAATGGTCTGCCTTAGCCGAAAAAACAGCGTTATTTCCTACGGTGGTTACATGGGTAAAAAGCTCTCCTTTGCACAAACCGCACCGTGTATTGATACAGTTTGCACGAAATAACCAATTACCTGTAATTGAAAATCAGATATGTATTTATAAATCTAAAAATAGACATAGTGCAGAATACCAATATATTACCAGAGATTTTTATTTAAAATTTTAGTCTCATATTATTCATACTCTTACTTTGACAGGATTTTTACCGGGAAAATGCGGCAGAATCATTTAATGTCAAAGCGAAATTATTCTATCTTTATCTCAAATTTCATCCCATGCAAAAATTAGTTTTCTTCGAATTGCTGGTTTTGCTGATAGTCTCTTCAATTTCTGCAGGTGCCCAGAAAGTTTACAGTTGCAACAATCGTTACGATGCTGATATTAAGGTATTTGTAGTTGAAAACCGCTACGAAGCCGATTTATTGGTTTACAAAGTTGACAATGCTTATGACGCGGAAGGCAACAAAGGACTCTGGTTTTTTTGTTCAAATAAATACGACGCTAAAAAAACAATCTGGTTCGCTGACAGTAAATATGACGCCGATCTCCTTATATATTTCGTTGAAAACCGGTATGATGCCGGGTGGCGTGAGAAAGTGAAGATGCACTTGTTGTATTAGGTTGAGAGGTTGAGGGGTTGAGAAGTTGAGAGGTTGAGTGGTTGAGAAGTTGATGTGTTGAGAAGTTATGGGTTGAAAAGTTGAAAGGTTTAAAGATATAAAACTTGCCTAAATG
>CAIXAQ010000342.1 GCA_903917425.1 uncultured Bacteroidales bacterium | reverse complement strand
TGTGCACGGCGAAAAAATTCCGATCCTTAAATCGGTGGTTCATACTGTTTTTAACAACCGAAAGTGCCTGGTTGAGTCATTTGTCGATATAACCGTTCGCAAACAAGCTGAAGAAGAGGTGATCAGGGCCAAAGAGGCTGCGCAGGCTGCAAACATCGCCAAATCGGATTTTCTGACGAGCATGAGCCACGAAATCAGAACCCCGCTGAACGGGGTAATCGGGTTCAGCGATCTGCTGATGAAAACGGATCTCAATAATATACAATTGCAGTATATTTCGACGGTTTCGCAATCGGCAAATACTCTGCTCGAAATTATAAACGACATTCTTGATTTCTCAAAAATTGAAGCCGGGAAACTGGAACTTGAGCTTTTGCAAAATGATTTGTTGGAAATCAGTAACAAGGTGGCTGACATGATTAAGTTTCAGGCGCACCAGAAAGGGCTGGAACTATTGGTCAATATTCCGCCTGATTTGCCCCGAATGGTTTGGGTAGATGCAGCGCGCTTAGAGCAAATTTTAGTGAATATATTAAGTAATGCGGTGAAATTTACCGAAAAAGGTGAAATTGAGTTTAAAATCAACTATTTAGGTAGTAATTCCGAAGGAACAGCTGAATTTCAGTTTTCGGTCAGGGATACGGGTATAGGGATTTCACCAAAACACCTGGCTAAGATATTCGAAGCTTTTACCCAGGAAGACACATCTGCTACCCGGAAATTTGGCGGAACCGGGCTAGGGTTAACAATATCCAACAGACTGCTCGGTTTAATGGGTAGTAAATTGCTTCTGACAAGTGAACCAGGCGAAGGCAGCACTTTCTTTTTTAACGTCTCATTCAAAGTGATAGAGGGCTATCCGGTAAATTTCAGCAATGTTGAACATATAAAAAAAGTACTGATAGTCGACGACAACGAACAGAACAGGTTCATTCTGAAAGAAATGCTTGCGTATAAAAAAATAAAGTCGTTCGAAGCTAAAGATGGGAGGGAAGCATTGGCACTTATTGAGGCGGGCAACAAATACGATACCATTCTCATGGATTATCAGATGCCGGAAATCGATGGTATCGAAACCATACGTAAAATCTATGGCCATTACAGTACTTCTTCTATGTCGAATCCTGCTATTCTGTTATGTAGTTCCTCCGACGACGAAAACGTTAAAATCGGTTGTGCCGAACTCGATATAAAACACCGGTTGGTTAAACCTATCAAGATGCAGCAACTTTTTGATACTCTTTCACAGATGCACCTCATTGAAAACAATGGACACACCGATTCGGCAAAAGCAGCAAAGCCAGATAAAAGCATTGCAAATAATCAAGCCTACGCTATAATGATTGTTGAAGACAACCTGGTAAATATGCTTCTGGCAAAATCTATGTTAAAAGAGATTTGCCCCGAGTCGAAGATTATTGAAGCGGTGAATGGCAAAATAGCGGTAGAAAAATTTCCTGAAACCAAACCCGATTTTATCTTTATGGATATTCAAATGCCTGTAATGAATGGGTATGAGGCTGCAACTGCCATACGTAACATGGAAAATGACAACAGGGTTCCAATCGTTGCTCTAACCGCCGGAACAGTTAAAGGTGAAAGAGAAAGATGCCTGGCTGCTGGCATGGACGATTATACAACCAAGCCCATAGTGTTAAATACTATCACAAAATTGCTCGAGAAATGGCTGAAATGCGAAATCAAACCTTTGTGAAAAGCTAAGCAGGATTTTATTGTAATTGCTTTTCCCTTTCGGTCAAGTTGATATTTTGTTTTACGAATTAATGTCATGAAAGGCCTAAATT
>CAIXAQ010000341.1 GCA_903917425.1 uncultured Bacteroidales bacterium | reverse complement strand
TCAATTTATGTTCTTTATGTAATATTCCAAAGTAATCGGGATTATTTACTTCACGTTGCTATCGCATTTTGTCTGTTACTACTTTTTGATAGTTTCACTGTTTTTTATCATATTTCAGAATATATCAATAAACAAGTATCATCAATTGATGAAATCAAAACAGTATATTCAAATAAAAACATTCTCGGAGCCGCCTTGTTTGTAAAAATACCCGCGGCAATCTGGTTAATGTTTTTCAGAAAAGGATGGACCAAATATCTTGGTAGCATTGCTTTTTTTACCGGAGTCTTAGCCACATTGTTCATGAGTACCCGATCTTTTTATTTAGGTTTAATCATACTTTCAGTTGCTGTGGCACTTTTATTTGCGACTGCTTATATTACAAAAAAGCCATATTTACCGCTGAGAAAAATCATCCCCTTTGCGGGCATCGTAATAATTTCCTTATTTATTTTTACTCTTGTACAGCAATTTCTTTATCCAAAAGTTAAAAATACATACAATGCAGGTGTTGTTGACCGCTTATCAACCCTTAAACAAGAGGCTGAAGCATCTAGCGGTCGCATTACCAACTGGGAAAGGTCCTATAAATTAATTAAAGAACATCCTTTGCTTGGCGTAGGTACCGGCAACTGGAAAATACAAGTATTAAAATACGAAGCACCCACTGCCGATAATTATATTATAAGCTATAAAAACCACAACGATTTTATTGAAGTTACCGCCGAAACAGGGTTACCCGGAGGATTGGCATACCTGGCGATTTTCATATTCATCCTGTTTAATTTCGTCCGCAAAGCCTTAGACCGAAACGCGGACGAGGAAACATTGAAATACCTTTTCCTTCCGGCATTTGGTATCCTGGCCTATAGCATGGATGCGGCCTTTAATTTCCCTAACGACCGTCCGGAGATACAGGCACTTTTTGCCATATATGTGGCAATGGGAATTGCATTTTCGGGTACAGGCTTTGGTAATACTGAAAAATCAGAAACCATATCTTCTGAATTACCGAAGACTTCCTCAAAAATTCTACCTAATCTGATTAAAGGCCTTGCTTTTCTTCTGATTGTTTCTTCTGCAATAGCTCTATATATGAACACGGTATCACTTCATTTTCAACGATTTACTTATGAGGACGAAAAGCGGAACGCATATTCCCATCCATCATCATATTATGCAGAAGGATTCCCATCCATACCCACTATAAGCTGTTTGGGGGCTCCTATTACAACCTACATTTCACGCTATCTGATTAATGAAAACCGCACTTCCGAGGCAATCACCATGCTTACCAACGATAACCCGAGTCCCTATGATGCCCGCCGTGAGTATTACCTGAGTATGGCGTACGATAAAATAAAAAACAACGATAGCGTAATATATTGGGGGCAAAGGGTTCTTGCGCTAAAACCCTTACATGCAAACATGGTACTGATTGTAAGTACAAGGTTATTCGATGCCGGCAGACGGCAGGAAGCAGTGCAGACTTTGGATCACTATCTGGCCCTGGTAAAAACAAATCAGGAAATATGGCTTCGCGCCATAGAACAAAATATGATAATGGGAAACAGCACAAAAGCTCTCACTCTGTCAGACACCGCAGCCAAATATTTGCCCGAAGATAAAAAACTGGGTAATATCCGCCAATCCATTTTTAATGCTGAATATATCAAACCCTATAAACCTTTGTACGATCAGGCAGATCAGGCATTTACAACCAAACAATATCCCAAAGCTCTGACACTGCTGAATGATTTTATCAGCAAGAAACCTGATTATATGGATGCTTACCCCAAACGCGCCATTTGTCTCTATTATTTGCATGAATATTCCAAAAGCCTGTTGGATGTAGAAAAAGCATTAAAAAGTCCGGGTGCAAATGAAGCGTATTTATTGAATCTGAGAGGTGTAAATTATATTGGAGTAGGCGATACAGAAAGTGCCTGCGCTGATTTTAAAGTTGCAATGGATGGAGGCAATAAGGATGCTGTAACTAATTACCAGAGATTTTGTATGAAGAAATAAAAATATAGGATGTTTTTGCTCTCTGTATTCATAGTAATGCTTGGCAATATTATTCTCTTCCCT
>CAIXAQ010000340.1 GCA_903917425.1 uncultured Bacteroidales bacterium | reverse complement strand
CTGGTATTGAATTCCTTCATAATAAGGAACATCAGCGCGCGTAACATGCCCTGTAATGCCACTTCCGAGCGTGATTTGGTTTGAGAAGTAATGCTTGTATTCAAACTCAGTCTGAAGCGTGTTCAAATGATAAAAATCATCAATATTTGCTTTCGGGCTTTCATACTTTTCTTTTTCATCCACGAATGCTGTTCTGAGTATAAAAGATTGATTTGTACCTGTATACGACCATTGCAGATTGCTGCGTATTGCCTGGTCCCATTGTTGCTGATCGCTTTTATCCATGGTCATGGTTGGAGGTATTTGCCTGTCTGTCAATTGATACCAGAATCCTGCCAAAAGTCTTTGTTTCCGGTTTAAAATATATTCGGCCTGATGGATGGACGAAACTGATTTTGAAAAGGCATGTTCCAAACGCAAGCGCTCACCGTTATAAGCCGAATACCAAAAATTATTCTGATTCCAATCACCTGATAATGAACCGGTGTATGCCAGCTTATTGCTTCCGGAACTAATTTTTATTCCTCCTGATAATTTACCCGATGTAGCACCTGTCAATAAAACTGACGACCTGAGCTTTGAGGAAAATTTCATGGTATTTGCCAGATGCAGACTTCCGCCAATCACACCCGAACCGAGCAAGGTACTGGCTCCGCCTGATTGAAGGGAAATATCGTTAAAATCGAAGGTCGAAATTCTCGAAAGGTCAGTCATTCCCATGTTAGGCTGGCAAAGGTTCATACCATTCCAAAATACACCCGACTGGCTCGGATTTGTGCCTCTTACCGACAAGGTTGAAATTCCACCGGGGCCATACGAGCGAAGAAAAACCGGTGATTGTTCCGAAAGAAATGTTGCAATGCTGATGCCTTGCCGTAAGGATAAAGTGGTACTGTCAATCTTTTGAATTTTCAGGCCGGCAGTAAACACGGATATTTTTTCAGCTCTAATTTCAATTCCATCCAAAGTGTGAATGGTATCCGCCTTTTGGGCAGACACAAAGGACACGAGGCTTACACAGAAGAAAAATACAACTACCCGACTGACCATAAGGTTCCAAAAAAAATACGGGCAAACAAAAGACTAATTCCTGCCAAAGCAGGGCCTGTCGTTGCTTTTAACCCGAAAGCATTTACGATTTACACATCGGCAGGTCTTCTGACTTACTCCCCCTTTCCGGCGCCTTCCCATGATGTGTTACCATCAAAGTGGCATAAGGATTGCCGGTGGGCAAAATTGGAGTTTACAGCAGCGGGACTGTCCGGGATTTTCACCCGATTCCCTTTTCAGGCATACCCATCGCAAATGGGATGCGCACCGTTGATAAGGCAAAGGTAAATTATAATATAAGACTTATCCAAATAAAAGATTTGAACAAGTAGTGTTAATAAACGGGAAATCTAAATTTTTTCGTCTTTGAGTTGTGGTATAAAGTGTTCAATACCAGGATAAAACAGTTTCTCAGCGGCAATTTTTTGGGGATAGGTAAAATAATGCATCAGGGCTTCGGCACCTAAAGTACCATCGTTCATAAAGAGTTTCACATCGATAACAGCAATGTTGCGGTTCATTTCTTTTAAAACAGCACAGAGTCTGAACGGAGCCTTATTCATCAAAACCGGTTTCAGCAGTTTGACTTCCATTTTAGATGTAACACCGGCGGTTTGCAGTTTTACAAACACATACCAACTGGCTATTTCGTCCATCAAAGTTGCCTGGATACCACCATGGAGAACGCCGACCCACCCCTGCAGATGGCTTTCCGGCTTCCAGTCGCAAAGTACTTCGTCACCTTCAACCCGAAAGTTCATTTGTAGGCCTAGTTTGTTTTCCGGCGAACACCCGAAACAATTATAGCCTTCGAGTTTGTTGAAAGGGTTTTTAATGTTAACAGGATCTGACATACGCGAAAGTGAATTTAAATATTTGGTTCTTCTGTTAATTTGAAGGTCAAATCAGAATGCTGGAAGACGGAAGACGGCAGTCAGAAGCTACCATAAAAAATACTTTCTCCATTAAGTTAGCAGATTAAATGCCTATTAACTTTAGCTCGCCATTTTTCTATTGCAAAATAGCAATATCAGTTGCTCCGACACTTCGGTCTTCTGACTCCGGTCTTCTGACCCCGAAAAGCAAGATTTCATTCAATTCGTAGCAGAACCATATCTTTGCATAAAAAATGCCTGGTATTATACAGGCAGTTTTTATAATATATTGAAATACAGTCTATTTAACCTCTCCTTTTACATATTTTGTCGTTTTTACCACTTTGCCGGCTTTATCATATTCCATCCATTTTCCGTCTTTTGCGCCATTAAAATAGGCGCCTGAAATGCTGAGCAATCCATCCTCGTTGTATTCTTTCCAAACGCCATTCAAAACACCTTTTGCATACATGCTTTCGATTTTCAGCTTGCCATTTTCATAGTATTCCTTACCGGCTCCATTTTCAAGGTTATCAACAAATTCCTGTTCGCTCATGATCTTTTTTCCGGCATAATAAGTTTTCTGAACTCCCTGAAGCATGCCATTTACATAGATATACTCTGCAACAGGATCGCCGCTGATTGTAAAATATTTGGAAGAGCCATTTTTTATATCATCTTTGTATTCAGACTCTTCCTGCATTTTTCCGGCTGAGTTTTCGTAGTAAATCTTCTTTTTCCCATTTATCTTACCATGAACGTAATCGATTGTAGAGGCCGGGTTGGTTCCATAATAATATTTCTTTGCAGTACCTTCGAGCAGGTTGTTTTCGTAATATGATTCGCTAACAAGGTAGCCGCGCTGATCAATGTCGATGGCGATCCCTTCCTGTAATCCCTTATTATAATGCTCAATGCGCAACAATTTGCCGTCAGTTGCATAAGTAGTCCAGCAGCCGACCTTAAGATCATCGGTATAAACGCCCTTTAAAGAAGTGCCTGCCGGTGTTTTTTCCTCCCAGGAACCTTGTTTTTTACCTTTTGCATCCGTTTGATTGACAGGAGCCTGGGCTACCGAAAATGAAATCGCAAGTACCATTAATAAGCAAGTAAAAAAAATCTTTTTCATTTTAGTTTAAGTTTAAAATAATTTAGGGTTAGAATTTCTGATTTTTTGTCTTTTTGTTGCATCTGGTCAAACAGTTCAGCCTCAAAATGGATATAAACAACTAATATTCAACACTTTTCTTTAAAATGAGAAT
>CAIXAQ010000339.1 GCA_903917425.1 uncultured Bacteroidales bacterium | reverse complement strand
GAAACAAGAGAGAAGCGGATAAAAGAGATTATTGAGATGATGGCAAGGGAAGAAAAATTCCATATGTAAAAAAAGATTTTCCATTGAAAAGCATAAAAAAACGACGCATCTGCTGAAACGGGTGAGTCAGCTTTTAGTTTATACTTTTGTTTGATCAGCTCTCCTGTTAAATCAATTACCCCTTAGCGTAATATTACATAAAGCGTACGGAAGATATTTTTCGCAGGGCGGAAGATGTTTCACACCGCACGGAAGATGTTTTACGAGCTCGTAACGATGCTTCCGTGTGGTGTAGAGATGCTTCCGTGTGGTGTAGAGATGCTTCCATGCGGTGTAACATTGCTTCCGTGCGGTGTAACAATGCTTCCGTGTGGTGATGAAGTGCTTCCGTACAGTTTGGAAATATTTCCATATAATGAAGCAATGCTTCCGAATGGCAGTAAGTATCTTCGGAGTTTTACAGGAAAGAAGTATATATTTGTTGATATTTACGATAAACTGGTAACGTAGTCAACGACCTTATATAAATCGACTGACAGGCAAAAAATATATCTGTAATTGCAATTAATCAATGGCTGAAGAAATAAAAAAACTTAAATTTAATCGAAATGCTGACCTTCAAATTGAAGTTGTGCCATTGCAGACTTTGACAACGGTAAGCAAAGGCCATTTAATTACTCCACATCGCACCAATTTTTACCACATCTTTCTTTTTGAAAATTGTCAGCCTACGCATATTGTGGATTTTGAGCCCATTAAAATTGAACCCTATTCCTTATTGTTTATTGACAAAGACCGTGTTCATCAGTTTGACCAACTTCTTAACTATGAAGGACGAATTTTAATTTTTACTGATGACTTTTTTTGCACTTCTGAACCGGACACCAGGTTTTTGAGAAGTAGCATTTTGTTTAATGACCTTGCAGGAAAGCCAACAATTAAGCTAAGTAAAACTAATTTTGAAAGATTTGTTGCCATTTGCGAAGACATTACAGAAGAATTGAGACTACCAACCGACAATTTAAAACATATTCTATTAAAAAATTTACTTCATAATTTTTTACTTCTTTCCGAAAGAGAAAAACGCAAACAAGGTTACACTGAACTAAAAAAGGGTGCAGACCTTGATTATACTTTGTTGTTTCGTGATTCATTGGAAAGCAACTATACCAAATTAAAAAGCGTGAATGATTATGCCAAAATTATTTGCATTTCCGAAAAACGTTTGGGTCAAGCCACGGCAAAGGTTTTAGGTAAACCCCCAAAAGAAATAATCACTGATAGAATATTATTGGAAGCCAAACGGCTTTTAGTTCATACCAATTTATCAATCAAAGAATTAGGACAGGAATTGGGTTTTGAAGACCCGGCCTACTTTGTTCGCTATTTTAAAAAGAATACGGAAACTACGCCAGTAGAATTCAGAGAATCGTACCTCAAAAAGTAGCTTTCTCAAAAGTGCCATACAAAGGCTGATTTGTCCATTGTGTAAAATTTGGAAACACCTCAACTTTGCACCCTTATTAATCATTTAAATTTTTAAAAAATGGACAAGAACAGAGAGGCTTTAACCGCATTTTACAGAAAAGCATTGACCGTAAATACAGAAACCACACCCACAGCCGTTTTGTCAGAAGTTTTAGCCGACGATTTCCTTTCGAGCGGTTCTGCAGATAGCAAAGGGAAACCTGCTTTAATCGGACAAGTTGAATTCTTTTGGAAACTGATTCCGGATTTAAATTGGGAGCCACAGGACATGGTCAGCGAGGGTAATAAATATGTAGTTCGCAGTTTGGTAAGCGGTACACCCAATGGTGACTTTATGGGCTTGCCTACCGATGGCACAAAATCATTCAAAATAATGTCAATTGATTTTCACACCGTAATTGACGGCAAACTGACTTCTGTCCATCATCTGGAAGATTGGGGAACAGCCATGAAACAACTGAAAAGCTGATTCATGAAAACTTCTTACATTACCGGTGCAAAAGGCGTTACTGGCAGAGCTACTGCAACTAAACCACTGTGGATTAAAAATCCATAGGTTCAAACAAAAAATGAAATTTTTAAGTTCTTTAACGCAAAGTGCGCAAAGATCTCGCAAAGTGCGCAAAGTTTATTCATTACAAATCAGGCTTAGCGTCCTTTGCGTAAACCTTAGCGTCCTTTGCGGTTAAAATTCAAAGAAACTAAAGTTGCTGCAATAAATTGCAGGGTTTTATCCATTTTTGAAACAATAAATTTTCCCCGCTGCTGCGCGAATCCTTTCCCCCGATCCCACGCGAATCCTTTCGCATGGTTCTATAAATTTCTGCTTGCGCATGTCACATTTCCTGGCGCCTGCCACACAAAGCCTGATCCTTAAAGTTTGCGTTCACCCTATTTTTTAGTCATGCAGCCATTCATTTAATAGCCAATATGGTAACAAATTAAATAGTCCCTAATTCAGTCCTGCATTTACTACAAAGGTGTATTTCTTTCTGGTCAATATCTTCCACATATGTGCTTGATCGCATCACGCAGGTGGGTGTGTGGCAGTGAATCAGCCCAAATAAATGCCCGATCTCGTGGATTATTTCCTTTTTGAATCGCTCTGTCAGCAAAGCATCGTCGTTAATCATACCATACCGCTCATTACTAAGCCTGTAGAGTGATGCAATACCGGT
Source organism: uncultured Bacteroidales bacterium (assembly GCA_903917425.1). Lineage (GTDB taxonomy): Bacteria > Bacteroidota > Bacteroidia > Bacteroidales > UBA4417 > UBA4417. Next base: position 3,593 of record CAIXAQ010000339.1, on the reverse strand, counting down.
GCGACCCCCCAGCTGTGCCTGGCCGAAAATATAGGTCAGAATCGGGATAAAAAGATCAACACTAAACAATCCGATAGTTTTGGTCGATTCAGGAATATCCATTGTATCAACTTCCCTCAGTAACTTATCTCCGTTATATTGCCTCCTTATGGGATCGAAAAATCCGGTTAAATCGGCACGGGCATCTTTACTGCTAACCAAACAATTGTATTCGACAGCGACTGCCTCCGAAATCTTCTCAAGAAATCCCTTGTCGAAACGGCCAAAAGATACTAATGTGATAGTTGGAGGATTCATTGAAGGTCGGTGTCGAATTTTAGTTTTAAATGCTGTACCTATATTAGCTGATTTCTTTCATATGCCTGCCTGATGAATATCCTCCGGTGGAAACCGCAGCTTTATCAAGTTTAGTATATTGATATTGAGGAAACTGTTTTTTGTTTTACAGAAACCATACGCCCGGACTTTGAGGCAAATCCTATTGCCTGAAATTGAAAAAATACCACTAAGGCACTAAGAACACTAAAGGCCACAAAGCATAGCTATAGAGTTAAACATTTTGCCTGAATCATTAGCCTAAGTATTTGAAGGTCAAATAAATTATTTTCCGCATTGGATTTAAATTTTGATTTCACCACCAATTTCAAGTTTCTGGTTTCCAGTTTCTGGTTTCTAGTTTCTAGTCTCTAGTTTCTAGTCTCTAGTCTCTAGTTTATCATCTAGTTTCCCACATTTTCAAATTTTCAAATTTTCAAATTAAACCTTCAACCCGTACTTTTTAATTTTATTGTAAAGCGTCACCCTGTCCACTTTTAAGGCTTGCGCCGTACGCGAAATATTCCAGCTGTATTTATTCAGAATTTGCAGAATAAATGCTTTTTCGAATTCGTCGAGGCTTTCGACCGAACTATCAATAACATCTTTACCAAATGGCAGGTCTTTCAGGCCTATTTTCTTGCCGTTGCCCACAACGATGGCGCGTTCGATCATATTTTCCAGTTCGCGTATATTGCCCGGAAACTGGTATCCCACAATGCGTTTCATAGCTGCCGAATCCATGGTAATATCCGGTTTGTTCATCGACAGGCAATATTTTTTGATAAAATAATCGACCAGTAAGGGAATATCTTCAACCCTTTCGCGCAAGGGAGGAACATGTATGTTCATTACATTGAGCCTGTAATAAAGGTCCTCACGAAAAGTCCCCTTTTCGACCATGCTTTTCAGGTCGCGGTTGGTAGCGCATATTACCCTGAAATCCGACGAAATTTCCTTGTTGCCGCCTACACGCATAAAACTCCTGGTTTCGAGAACACGAAGCAATTCTATCTGCATTTTGGTAGAAATGGTTGCAATTTCATCCAGGAAAATGGTGCCGCTGTCAGCCATTTCGAAACGGCCTTTTCGGTTGTACAAGGCGCCGGTAAAAGCCCCTTTTTCGTGCCCGAATAACTCGCTTTCGAGCAAACTCTCAGTAAGTGCACCGCAATGAACGCTAACCAGGGGATAGAATTTTCGGAGCGAATTGGCATGAATAGCCCTGGCAACCAACTCCTTACCGGTACCGCTTTCGCCGGTTATGATTACGGATGAGTTGGTTGGAGCAACGCTCTCAATTTCTCTCAGTACATTTTTAATGGATTCGCTTTTACCTATCAGGTCTTCAACGCTTTCCAGTGAATCAACCCTTTTCTTCAGAGTTTCATTTTCGTGAGTCAATGAAATTTGCTTTGTTGCATTCCGTATCAGGTGCGAAAGATCATCAGGGTCGAAAGGTTTGGTTACGTAATCGAATGCCCCATCTTTTAATGCCTTTACAGCAGTATCCACCGAGGCAAAAGCGGTCATAACAATAATTATCGAATCCTTGTTCAGTGTCCTGATCCTGCGAAGCAATTCCAATCCATCCATGCCGGGCATTTTCAGATCGGTGAGGATAATGTCAAAATCATCGGATTCGAGTATCGACAAGGCTTTCTTGGCGTTTTCGGCACAATCAACCCGGTATCCGTCTTCGGTAAACCAAAGACTAAGCGAGTCCCTTACAGATTCCTCGTCGTCAACAACTAATATTGATATTTTTTTATCCATTTTTACAAATCTTTAATTTCTGATCAAAGGTAATAATATTGAAATGGTGGTGCCTTGTCCCGGTTCCGACTTGACCTGGATTTTACCATGATGGCTCTGGATAATACCGTGTACAATGGGTAGTCCAAGACCAATACCGCGCGCTTGCTGTTTGGTCGAGAAGAAAGGCTCGAAAATATGCGGGATATCTTCGGCCGAAATACCAATCCCGTTGTCGGATATCTCCAGTTTTACTGTATCCTGGTCTGGATTCGAAGTTCTCACAACAATTTCCCCATTTTCGGTGACAGCCTCGGTGGAGTTGACAAGCATGGCAACGCAGGCTTGCTTGATCTGGTTCGGGCTGCAATAGATTAAATCAGATTTCGCTTTAAAATCAGTAATAAAAATGATGTTCGCTATCTTTACAGGATGCGACATTAAATCGTAGGTTTCGTGAAGGATTACATGAAGATGAACAGGTTCAAAATCTTCCTGGTCTTTCTTCGAAAAATCGAGCAAACCTTTCACTATGTCACCACAGCGTTTCGTCTCGGATTCAATCATTTTCAGGTGTTTGAGCATGATCTCTTTCTTGGCCTCGGTCAGGTCAGGATTACTCAGTAACTTATGCACCAGCTTGGCATATACCAGAATACCCGATAGCGGATTATTTATTTCGTGTGCTACCGAGGATGACAATTTCCCCAGCGAAGCGAGCCGCTCGATATGCATCAGTTCGCTCTGGGCGGTTCCCAGTTCTTCCGATTTTTTCTGAACTTTGTATTCAAGCTGTTGCGACCAGTTTTCCAGCTCAGTGGTTGCTACCTGCAGATTATCAAGCATATCGTTGAAAGCAACGGATACCATTCGCATATCGTCCAGTTGATTGGGTCTAATTTCTACCCTGGTGCTCTTGTCCCCGTTTGCCACAGCAATACTTGCTTCTATCAGTTTATTCAAGGGCTTTTTTATCTCCCGGCGGGTAAATAATATCAGGAATGAAGCAAGGAATAAGGTCGTTAAAATGGCAAGGAGATAAAATTCCATGGATGATTTTTTTACCGCTGCATCAAAATCGGCCAAAGGAACTTTAATGACCAACGAACCCAAAACATCTTCATTTGGGGCGTGCGCATGGCAGGAACTTTCGTAACAGGATTTTGAATTCAGAATCGGCGACCTGATCAGCAAATGTCTTTGCGTATTGTTATTCAGATTCATTTTGCATTCGCTCTCCGTCGAAATTATCCTGTAAGCCTTCTCCTTCCGAGGAAACATTGTAGCCAGGTTGGTATGACAACTCTTACAGTTTGGATTAATATTTCCGAGAGTATCGGATGGAAACGAAGAATAGACCAGGTTGTCCTCGCTATCGTACATGTTAACATCCTCAATGCCAGGCAATGTATGAATAACATCAAGCGTATTCTGAAGTGCACTTTCGTCATTTTCGAGCATAGAATGATATAAGGCCCCTTCGACAAGCGAACCGACGTTATTCCCACTCTGGAGGATGACCG
>CAIXAQ010000338.1 GCA_903917425.1 uncultured Bacteroidales bacterium | reverse complement strand
CAGGAATGATATAATTGCTGACAGGAAATTACCGTATTTTACGGCTCCCCAGGTCAATGCAGCAATGTCCTTAACGCCGGCTGCATCCAGAGCCGGATTTAACAATAAGGGAGTAATTACATCCGCAATCAGTGAGTTTACGATGGCACCGAATGCACCTCCAATAATGACGGCAATAGCCAGATCGACTACATTGCCTTTCATGATAAAATTTTTAAATTCCTTTGCTAGTCCCATTTTCTTCTTTTATTTAGGTAACGATCTGGTTAATTGTTTGGTAATGATTTATTTATGTTCAAGTGAATAAGAAAATCCTAAGGCAAATGTTTCCCTGAACTGGGTTCTGGGTCCATGCGTATTCCCTTCTTTATCCGTATAGTTTACGTTATCGTCGTATATCAGCATCGAAGTGAATGTAAGCGAAACATATTTATTCACTTTCATCAGTAAATTGTTTTCCCAGCCAACAATGATGTTTTGCGGATTGTGGAGGTAATCGGAGAACAAATCCAGTTTTGACATCAAATTCACATTCTTCATAATGTCTTTTTTAAATACAGCATTAATGGATCCCCCAACCTGCCAAAGGGTAGTGTTATTGCCAATAACGCCAAAAGCGCCAATGAGATTGCCTTTTTCATCTTTAGTATTTGTGAGTGCCGGATCATTTACAACTGTTAACCTGGCTCCGATAGGCGAAATAAAGACTGCGAAATATTCGACTGGTTTATAGTTTAAACCAAGCGAAAGTTGAAGATATCCCGGTGCCATAAATTTAGATATATACACCGAATCGTTCGGGTAATTAAATCCCTTGTCGAACTGCGATCTGAACTCGAATAACCCGGCGTAATCCCAGTTTTTCCAGGCATGGAAGCCTCCTTTGGTTAAAAAGTTAATTTTATCGTTGATTTTGCGCATTTTTGGATCGGTCTGTTGGAAATTAACCCCATAGGCTAATCCCAGGTAATTGGTCCAGAACACCTTATCCTTGGCATACATTTTATAAACATTCAGCATGCCATTTAAGGCAAGGGCATTTTCACCTCCTGCTGACCAATTGGTGAACGAGGTTTGCGAAAAGCCTAAAGAAGCTTCGTATTTTGATTTCCAGGATGTATCCCCATCCGGCCTGAAGGCCATCAACTGGCAGGTACAAAGAAAAACGGAAATAAAGAGTATTGGTTTTCTCATGTTTCGATGATTTACTTATTCAAAGATATTTCTAAAATTTTAGTATTGCAAATCAGATGATTATTTGGCAAATATTCATGCAATTTTACAACAACTGTCTGGTTGAATAGTTCGAAAAGACGGATATTAAATTGAAAACCAGCTACATTGATTGAACAATAGGGGAGATAAAAATTATAAGAAAATTAGTGTAATCCGAGCAGGAAATATTATATCTTTCTGATGTCTAATGCTTTAATCCACCCAACACTGCCGTTTGAGATACGGATTTCCTGCCATTCGGCAACCACGTCAAGAAGTTTGACTTTGGTGCCTTCGTGCAAAACAAAAATATCTTTGCTATTCTCGTCGGGCGAGCTTTTGATATTAACAGTAGGCGTAAATATAATGGCTTCGTGCTGGTCGCTTTGATAATGATTGCGTTGGGAGGCTGCCAACACGCCTATAAAAAACAGAAGTAATAAAAAAGTTCCTGTCCAGAAGCTGACTTTCCGCACTATCAGGTTTGAAACCGCTATATACAAAGCAATCAGCAGGAGTGCGCTTGTAAGCAGCAAGATATTAACGACGGCAAGTGTATTAATATCCATCAGGTTAACCAGTTGTTTCCACCAGTTTTTGTAAAACAGTTCCGGAACCTGTTCTACTTTATCAGTTAACCTGCTGTTTATCAATTCGATATTATGTTTTACATCTTCGTTGTTTGGCTCAATTTTTAACGCTTTTTCGTAGTAAAGTACTGCCTGAGGGATTTCATTATTCCTGAAATAAGCATTTCCGAGGTTATAATAAAGGCCAAATGATTCATATCCGCTCGTGATTATTTTTTCATATAAGGTAATCGATTCCGTGTATTGTTTAGCGTTATATAACTTAGCTGCGCTGGCTGCCATTTGCTCCGGACTTTGGGCCATGGCATGAAATGCAACCAACAGTATTGCCGCAATCAGGACTGTTATTTTTTTACATTTCATAGTTGTTGCTATTAGATTAGTTTAGAGGGAACGGGTGGTCATTCAGTGGTCAT
>CAIXAQ010000337.1 GCA_903917425.1 uncultured Bacteroidales bacterium | reverse complement strand
GGCATTATCGCGTACAATGGCTGTTACATCAAAATCCTGGGTTTCCATGGGAGGAAGCCAGCCTGAAATGCCTTTCAACGGGGCTCCCCACAAACCCGGCACAAGATATATTACAAAAGTAAAGGTAGCCACGATTAGCAGCAGGCGCGGAAACGACTTCACAACCGGGTAGTCGCTGTCGTGGGGGAATTTTATTTTTCCGAGAAGGTAGAATCCCATCATGGTAAAAATCACGATCCAGAAACCCAGGTAAATTTCACGATCGAGGATTCCCCAATGGTAAGTCTGGTCGGGTACATTGAGAAATTTAAGCGCAAACGCCAGTTCGATAAATCCCAGAACAACTTTGATGGTATTAAGCCAGCCACCCGATTTGGGCATTTTATTAAGCCATTGCGGGAATAAGGCAAACAAGGTAAATGGTATGGCAAATGCAAGCGAGAAGCCCAGCATCCCAACCACCGGCTTAATGATTTGACCACCAACCGATTCGACCAAAATGGTGCCGACTATTGGACCGGTACAGCTAAACGAAACCAGCACAAGGGTAAGTGCCATAAATATTGTACCTATAGTCCCGCCTTTATCTTCAGCTTCTACTGATTTGTTTACCAGCCAGTTAGGCATGGTAATTTCGAAGTACCCGAAAAACGAAGCCGCAAAAATTACAAAAATCAGGAAAAAAAGAATGTTGGGAAGCCAGTGAGTACTGATCCAGTTGCTGAACTCTGCACCAAAAAGAACGGCTATTACAGTCCCGAAAAGTGTATAAATGGCGATGATCGATAATCCATAGATAGAGGCCTGAACTTTCCCGTTGGACCCCGATTTCATGAAATAGGAAACAGTCATTGGGATCATCGGGAAGACACAGGGAGTAAGAATGGCAATCAATCCAGCACCAAATGCAAGTAAAAAGAATAGCCACAAAGGTGTTTTCCCGTCGTCATAGGAATCTGTGGTTGAAACAGCAGCCGATGTCGAAATAGGAAGCGAATTACCCGTTGTAACGGAATCGTTTGATTTCAGAGATAAGGTATCCTTAGTGGCAACTTCAGCAGTAGCAATAACCGTTTTTGCACCCGGCATTGTAAATGTAAAAGGGGTTTCACCGGGGATGCATGTGCCTTCGTCGCAGGTTTGAAAATATATCAAACCACTTATTTTAACAGGCTTATTGCTGACAATCTTAATTTTTTGCGTAAAGACGGCATTCAGGTCGTACGATTTAATGTCTCTTTCGAACATCTCGTCATAAACCTTATGTCCTTTTGGCTCAACCACTTTACCCAGCAATTTGATACCCGTCGTGTTTTCGAAAATAAACTCAGTCGCCATGGGGCCCTCTCCTACCGGGTATTTTTCCTGCGAATACAAATGCCAGCCGGGAATAATTTTTGCAATAAACTGCAGTTCAGCCATTGTATCATTCGTCCTTATAACTTTAAACGACCAGGTAGCTGGTTCCAGTAGTTGAGCATAGGCCGAAAATCCCAGAAGAATATTCAGTATAACTGTAAGTATCAATGTTTTATACGAGTGAAGTTTTATTCTCTTCATGATAAAGATTTGATTAAACGAAATTAGTTCTGCCATAAACCACAGCCGGCAAAATTATAAATTTATACGCAAGGCGCTACACCTTTGTAACAGAATTAATTAAGAAATTTATTGATGTTGTTCGGATTGGTAGTTCTGAAAAATAGCCTGTCGGATTTATACCACAATTTAGCTAAAAAGCAGACAGCAACTGCCTTTCATTTCATCGGCATCCTTGCTTTCGTCAGTGCAGGAAACAACGAGTGCATTTTTAGTTTTGGGGCTGATCCGGAAACGGTTGTCAATCCTTTTTCCTATTACCCAGGCGATATCATCACCTGAAGTAAGCAACCATGTTTTTTCCTTGTCAGCCAGCGACACTTTCTGATCCACGAAAAAATCACTTAGCTTTTTCTTTCCTTTCAGTCCTAGTGGCACAAACCAATCGCCTCTCTCCCATTTGCGCAATTTAAGAGGAAATACAAGCTTATCCAGGTCGAGGCAGGCGACAGAGTCTTTACCCATCACTAAGCTGTCAATATTCTCTGTTTCATTTATATTCAGACAGATGGGATATTCAATTTTCGCTATGCCTCTATCCAGTAAGAATGCCTTCTCGTCCTTGAGTCCCGAGCTTAGCTCATTTAAGGGTTGAATGATAAAATTCTCGCGATCGCGCAGAAGCCGGTGAGTGTGCGAATAAAAGATTTTACCTGAAAAAGTATCGAGTGAGTGAACAATTTCTTTTACGACGGCAAACGTAAAACCGTATGGTTTAAGCAGTTCGAACAAATAAGTGTCGTGAGGCTCGTATTCATAAATCCAATCGATCGAAATCAGGATGCCTTTGGGTGTGTGCAGCACCAAATCGGCTGTAATGCCAGCCATATGGTCGTTGTAAATGGATTCGACATCGCGCAGGTAGCCGATTGATTCGTTCAGTTTATGGCTAAACTGCGGGTTGATCTTATAAAGTTCAGTTAAAACATCGAGCCTGAGTTTGTTGCGAAGGTATTTCCGGCTTTTATTCGACCTGTCTTCGCGCCATTCCAGTTTAAGTTCGATGGCCAGTTCCATAATTTTCTCCCTCGTTGTGAACATCAGCGGGCGGATAATTTTACCTTGTTTGGGTAAAATTCCGTGCATACCACTTATGCCTGTGCCTCGCAAAAGATTTATGAAGAAAGTTTCAGCCTGGTCATCCAGGTGATGAGCGGTAGCAATATAACTAAAGCCATGCTTTAAAAGGATCTCATCAAACCAGGCATACCTGAGGTCGCGGGCTGCCATTTGAATAGAGATTTTCTGTTCGGCAGCATATTTTTTTGTGTCAAAATGTTTGATGTAACAGGGAACTCCGATTTGTCCGGCCATGTTTTTAACGAATGCTTCGTCGCCGTCAGATTCTTCGCCCCGCAATCCGAAGTTGGAATGAGCTATTCCGAAGTCGAACCCCGCATCTTTAAACAGTCTGACCATGGCAACTGAGTCAACTCCACCGCTCACAGCCAGGAGAATACGCTGTGATGGCTGAAATAAATCAATTGACTTAATATACGCCTTGAAAGCTTGTAACATATGTACAAATGTACATTATTTTTTAAATTAAAAGCCGTCTGCGCTATTTATAATCATTTTAAATAACTCAATATGAAGGGTCTACGAATGTCCACCAATGATGATCCGCATTATTTTAAGGTTCAGCACGAAGAACCGCACAATCTGCCAGGGAAAGAACTTACGCCAGAAACGGGTATTTCCTGTCGGCACCGGGGGATAGGCTTCATCTTTGTATCCTTTAACTATATTTTTCCTGATCATTTTATTTTCTGTTAGGCTGTTAGATTTTAGGCTGTTAGGCTTTAGACTGTTAGTCTGTTGGGTGATTAGGATAAAAATCGAATAAATCGAGATTTTCCCCTGTTTTCATTCCGGTATCAGCCACCAGAATGGTTTGGCTTTCGCTTTGTAAATAAACATGAAATGAAGCACGAGTTTGATCCAGTGTCCTGCAAGTCCGGGTTCGCCCATGGTGTAGTTCATATCGCGTCCCCATTGCGGATATTTTTCATAATCGGGCACAACCGGGAAAACCGTCATGGTAGCCGCCATGCCGTCGCGCAGGCCATAACCCGACGAAATGATACAGGCTGCACCCATTTTACCCATCGAGGCTTTATGCTTAAGCTCTTTGCTGCCAGTTAATATACGTTCAGCAATATTGAGTGCCACCACCTTGCCCATGATGCCCGAAGGCATTCCCGTGCGCGGAGGTGTGGGGAAAATTGACAGTCCGTTTTTATTAGTCATTGGTTTTGAAATAGCATGAGGCGGGGCAAAAGCTATACCCGCTGCGAAAACATTATCAAACTTCGGGTTTTGATATACGGATGGCCAATCGGCTATCGACCAGTCTTCAAAATCTTTAGGCTTGTAATCGGCATCTACTTTCATAAATCCGCTGGGAGCAAATATTTCAGCCGTTATATCGCCACCATCCTTGGTAAAGGCTTTTAAACCAACTCCGGCAAAAGCCGGGATGAGCATGGCAAAATCAAAATCCTGGGTGTGAGTTTCCCCATCGAGAGTCTGAAAGTGAGCTTTTCCTTGCTCTACTTTCGTGATTCCGGCCCGTTTGATCCATTTTATACCATACTCCGACAGTATGGATTCGGTAAAAATGCGGGTGGAAGTAACATACCCGCCTTTTTTGATAAAAGCGCCTCCCATACCGAAATCACCTACTTCGTATTCGTTGGTGATCCAGGTAATTTCTGCCTTATCGTTGAGTTTGCGTTTATTAATTTCAAAGGCCACGTTAAGGGCGTATTCGAAAGCGGCTCCCTGGCAGGTAGCCGTCGGATGACCCGTGCCAATGAGAAAACGCTGATTTTCGCCTTTTGCCATTTTGTCGAGCGATGCCTGTAATTTCTCCCAGGCATGACCCGCATGGGTAAAAGTGCAGACCGATTCGCTGAACCCTTCGGGACCCAGACCTTCGGTTGCGCCAAAGTTCAGCCTGGGCCCGGTTGCATTTATCAGGTAATCGTATTCAATTTTATCTGTTTTCCCGCTGTTTTCCTGCGAAGTATATTCAACGGCAATAAAAGGCCTGGCCAGGTCCATGTCGCCTTCCGGGAAAAGGACTGTCGCTTTGGCTTGTACATAGGTTATCCCCAGTTTCTTATAAACCGGAGCCAGTTCGAAAGTTACTTGTTTTGCAGTCATCTGGCCAATGCCGACCCAGATATTGGAAGGTATCCACTGGTATTTTGTATTGGGACTTACCACTATTACTTCGTGATTTCGCCCAAGTTTCCGTTTTAATATCTGCGCGGCGGTGTGACCTGAAATACCGGCCCCAAGTACAATAACTCTTGCCATATAAAATTTATTAGAATGGCTAAAGATAAAACTAAAATGAAGGTAAAAACAAAAATCAGAGTACCTTTTTGATTTTTTTAAATGGATGACTAATCCCGGTTGTACACCTGTTTTTCGGACTATAATCCGGGTGAAATCAGAAGCTTAAAATTTAATATGCTTAATTTTATTTTCATAATACTTCTTGCCGGTATCAGTGCAGATGCCACGGATAAATGTATCGAACATCACATCGAAAAGAACTGAAAATGAGATGGTTTCGTTCGGGAAAAAATCGGGATTATGCAAATCAATCAACCTGCTGATATATAATCTCGATACAAGTTCGGCACTCAGATCGGGGCGGTACATTCCCTGTTTCATGCCCAGCTCAAAATTTG
>CAIXAQ010000336.1 GCA_903917425.1 uncultured Bacteroidales bacterium | reverse complement strand
TCAGAAGACGGAAGCCAGAAGACGGAAGAAAGTATGAGACCGGCGACCCTTTTTTAAAGGATAAGAGAGGTTAAAATGGCAACTTCTGACTTCCGACACATTCAATTGTCCCACTATATTCGCAGCAGAACTATTTTTTATACTTCACTCTTCACCGGGATTGTAAACCTAAACGTGCTTCCCAGGCCAATACAGGTTTCTGCCCACAATTTTCCGCCTTGCTTTTCGACAAAATCCTTACAGAGGTATAGGCCTAACCCTGTACTTGCTTCGCCTTCGGTACCTCTGCGGCTTGTGCTAACACCAAGTTTGAAAAGGTTTCCGATAATTTCCTCATCCATACCAATACCCGTATCTTGAATGGCAAGCTCAACCATATTATCATTAACGCATGTTGCGAGAACGGTTATCGTCCCTCCCAAAGGTGTAAATTTTATAGCATTTGAAAGCAGGTTGCGGATAACGGATTGCAGCATATCGTTCGATGCAAAGGCTGTTAAATCAGGCGAAATAAAGCAAGATACCTCTATCCGTTTGGTCAGGGCTGTATCGCGCAACATGTCAATACAATTTTCCACAACAGGGAGCAGATAAAGTTCTATGGGGTTGAATGTGATGAGGCCCCGCTGCATAAGAGACCATTCCAATAAATTTTCGAGCAGGCCGAACAAGTTTAATGCCGACACCCTCATATTGGCTGCAAAAGACTGTATTTTGGCGGTTGTAAAGTTTTCGACTCCTTCGGACAGAAGTTGGGTATATCCCAAAAAGCCATTGAAAGGACTGCGCAGGTCGTGTGCAATAATGGAAAAAAACTTATCTTTTTCTGCGTTGAGCCTCTGAAGCTCAATGTTTTGAAGTTTTATTTCAGTTTCTGTTTTCTTCTGCTGGGTGATATCCCAGTTTGTGCCTATCATGCGCAAAGGATTTCCTGAGTTGTCGTGCTGAACAACCGCCAGCGCTCTGATATCGTGAATCGAACCATCCGGCCAGAGAACCTTAAACTCGGAATCGAATTCTTTTTCGCCATTTATCGCCATCTGAATTTCCGCATCACCCTGTGCTTTATAATCGGGATGAACACCGGCAAGCCAGGCTTCGTAAGCACCGCTAAATTCATTTTTAGTAATCCCGTAAAGAGCAAACATTTGATCGTCCCAAAATAAAACATTGTTTACCAGATCGTAGTCCCAAACCCCGACGCCACCGGCTCGTGCAGCCAACAACAACCTTGTAGATGCTGTTTTCAGATCAGCCTCCACCTGTTTGCGTTTGGTAATATCTTCAAAAATGTAAAACCGGCCAAAATATTCGTCATTTTCGCCTCGAATCTGGGTAGAATAACGCCTTACGGTGCGGCTTTCGGTAAATGCGATCTCATCTTCCAAAACCACGCGGTTAGCTTCATCCTGGAGCGGTTTGCACGATTCGGCAAAAGCGGGAATATCTGCCAACACTGGTAAACAGTCGGGAATGATGTCATTGTTCTTCATTTCGCCCCTGCTCATTCTCTCCGCCAGGTGCCCTATGCCCCAGATTTGGCAGAAGCGTTTATTAAAGTATAAAATAGCATCGGTGCGATTGTCAACCACCAAAAAACCCAGTGGCGATGAATTTGACATCAATTGCAGCAACGATTGATTCCAACGCAATAATTCATCAGCCTGCTTTCGTTCGGTGACATCCGCAATAAAACCATGCCAAAGAATAGAGCCATCCTCCTGCGGTTGCGGCATGGCACTGCCCGATAACCACCGAACAGTCCCATCCCCGAACTTTACGCGATATTCGTGCCTCCAGGGTTCCATATCCCTTGCCGATGCCTGAATAGAAGCTGTAACACCTGCATAATCGTCAGGGTGCAGGCTGGCAAACACTTTTGTGGCATCTTCCCGAACTTCTTCCGGGCTAACCCGGTAAATTGAGTTGATACCTTCGCTGGCATAAGGAAAACAGGAACTGCCGTCAGGACGCAACTTGTACTGGTAAACCATTCCAGGTACACGGCTGGCAATTTTCTGCAACCTGCCGAGTAACTCTTCCTTCTCTTTTTCCGTTTTTGTTCTGCTGGTAATATCGTAAACAACCGTGTAACGGTATTTTTTTTCCTGTATGTAAATATTTTCTGCCGATAAAAGAACATGCTTTATATCCCCGTTCTTTGCTTTCAGATCAGCCTCCAGGTTTCTGATATTTCCAAAAATATCGACTTCGCGGAACAGCTTAGTCCTGGCTTCGTCAGTTAATATACCTAAACCTGAAGCAGTATTTCCAATTACTTCGCTGGCATTAAACCCTAACAGGTCATAAAATGCTTCGTTTACTTCAATATACTTACCTGTCAACAAATCGCTCAACCCGGCTGCGGAAGGATTGAGATTGAACATTTTTGAAAATTTTTCCTGCGATAACTGTATTTGCGAAACATCCTTGGTAACGCCAAAAATGGCAGGACTGCCATCCCACAGTCCTGCAGTAACCCTTGTTTCGACCGGAATAAGCAAACCTGATTTCGTGCAAAGCGGTACCGGGCAAAACTCGGCAGCGCCTTGCAGCATCAGTCCGACAATGTGACCGGCTTCGTCGCGGCGATCGGGAGGATGAACCATAAGTACGGACTGTCCTTTAAGTTCATCCAGGGTATAACCTAAGCGGTTTATAACAGTGCTGTTGGTGTATATAATATTCCCCTGCTGGTCGAGTACGAACAGGAATTCGTCGATGGTATTGAAAAAAGTTTCGTAATTACGCCGGGTCTGTATCACTATGCTTTCGGTCTGTCTGGCTTTGGTAATGTCGCGGTCGCTGACTCGCCGCCCGGTATAAATCCCTTTTTCATCGTAAACAGGCGAACATAAATGCTCAATATAGACTACCGATCCATCCTTTTTCAGTATCCTGAAAATAATTGAAGCATGCTCGTGAATTTGTTCCCGGCCGTGGACATTTAGTAAATGGTGGTCGAATAAAACTGAATCCTCAGGATGAACTATTGTTTTCAGAAGCAAAGGCTGGTCGAAAAACTCTTCAGGTTTGTATCCACTGATTCTTTCGCACGAAGGCGACATATAAATCAACCTGTTATCGGCACCAATCCAGTATTCCCAATCGTGCGTATAATCAGCAACGGTTTTAAATTTAATTTCGCTTTGTTTTAATTCGGATGTAAGTTGCACGGCCATCCGTGCAGCCCTTGTTTTTGTGAGTATCAGCGAAAGGGCCAATCCAAACAGCAGCAGGCTGATTACAATACCACCTATAAAAACCAGAAACACTTCGCCTTCAAAGTATGCTAAATCTGCCTGCGGCTGCGAAAAGGACAAAGTCCATTTAGTTCCGTTAAATTCAACAGGAAGTATAAGCGTGGTAGAGTTCCGGGTATCGAGAATAAGCGAATCTGCCCTTTGACTGTCGAATAGCAATGAATTGGTTGAAATACTATCGGTATCATACACTTCTAAATGGATCCTGTTGTTATCCGGTGCATCCCAGGGACCTAATATTCCAAGCATTAAATCGTTCATCCGGTAAGGGCTATACACCCAGCCTATTATGGCCGCCCGTCGTTCGGCGAGCGAATGGGTTGGTTTTCCGTTACGATAAACCGGAACGTACATAAGGGTGCCGGCCTGCACATCATTGTAGGTTTCCTGCACAAGTTGCACCTTGCCCGAAAGTGTTGCAATATCGTTGTCGCGGGCATGTTCCATGGCTTTACGGCGCACCGGTTCGGTTAACATATCGAACCCAAAGGCACGCAAGTTGCGTCCATTGAAGGGTTCGAGGTAAATAATAGATGTATAGCTATCCCTTTCGCCTTCGGGTTTTATGGTATAATCGGGAAAACCCTGGTTACGCATATTCTGAACGTGCCGTTGGAGCAGGTTTTTGGGGATTATGCACGTATATCCTACCCCTTGAATGCCAGGCAGATCGTTTTTTAATTTAGATTTTCCGATAAATGATTTCCATTCGTTTCGTGTTACCGAATCGGAAGCCATAAAAAAGGATGAACCGCTGCGTAAGAGTTGGGCATGTGCATGGAGACGTGCATTTATTTCTGTTTTTAATACGTTGCACACCAGCGAGAACTCATTATTTTTCCTGATCTCAACTTCGCCCCTGGTATAAATTGTAACTGCAAGGGTTATAATAAACCCAAGAAACAGAAGGGCAAAGGCTTTCCATGTAGCACTGATAAAAGTAAAAAAGGTATGGTTTTGATAGTCCGAATCAGTTTGTTTCATAGTGGCGCGAGTTTTAACCCGAATTCGAGAGGGGTTACAGGTGCTAAATTAACAGTGGTAAATATAGGGTTTTAATGAACATTCGGATGGTAATACTCTTACAATTTCCTATTTAACAGCAAAGTACTGAACGTAGCTCATCGAAAAGAAGAATGGATTTAAAATGCAGGCAAATCTCAAGTTCCTTCTTCATTTATTTTGTCAAAGATCTCATAAATCAGCACCGATTTCAATCTATCTTTAACAGTTTTTATGTTACTATTGGCCGAATTGTTTTTATTCCAGCTACCATTCAGTGTCTAAAGTGCCTAGAGTGCCTAGAGTGCCTAAAGTGCCTAGAGTGCCTAGAGTGCCTAAAGTGCCTAGAGTGCCTAGAGTGCCTAAAGTGCGTCTTTAACTTGTATGAATGTTAGTGGGAATAAAGCTCATTATCCGGATTTTGCAATGTGTTGATGCTTTGTGAAACATTCAACTGCTATATTAACCTATTGGAATTCATGCAAAGAATTATTGATAATTCCAGTAACTTTAAGCACTTCAGGCAATTAAGTACTTTAAGTACTCTCAAAAAGCAAAACCTGATCAGGATGAATAATTACCTTATGTTGTATCAAAATTTGAGAATTTCATTACTTCCCGGCTTCGGCTCGTAAATGATATACAGGCATATTTACATCAGATCGCCCAAAGGACCAAGGTTTATATTTAAATCCCTGTCGGTAAGGTTAAAATGTTTTTTCAATTCTTCCATTTTCATTTCAAGTTTCATCAGGGTTTCACCCAGGCGTTCAATTTCATCATCGGTAAGCGAACCACCATCAACGCGGCGCATGGCTTGTTTTTCGACTAATTTGCGGATAAGTTCCACCAGGGTAAGTACCAGTTTTGCCAGTCCTGAATCGGCATTGTCGGGGGTGAGTTTAAGCTTGGAATCTTCGATACTCGCAAGTTTGCCAATTTCCTGCGAAAGGCTGTCGAGGGATCCGGTATTAAAAAGTATTTTATTTTCGCTCATTTAACAGTTTACTTTATGGTGGTTTCGACAAAACTATAAGGCGGCCATGGGCCGGTTAGCACAAAATCAAGTTCCGGATATTGGCCTTGTAGTTTCTTTATCACATCCACAAGTTCGTCTTTCTTCCTTTTTTCGAGGAGGAAAACCGAATCGATCAATATAGATGCTGATGCCATTTTTTTAAATTTATGCTCTGCCTGCAGCAGGGTGAGTTGTGTATTAATCGCTATGATTACCGAATCGACATAAGATATCATCAATTCTTCGAGCCGGTGAGCTTTAAGTTTTGCATTGACATACTCCCTGAAAACTGAGTATTTAACTTCGGTTGCAGCACCGGCGGCGGTTCCGGTTTCTGCTTCAGTTTTTTGAAGTATGCCGGACTTTAATTTTTCGGAATCACAAAAAACCTTGAGGCCAAACTCGTATTTGTCTTCCACTTTACCTAGATTCTGTTCTATTTCCTGGTAATTCCTTTCAAGCATAAGGGCAATTGCATCGGCCGATTCCATAAAGGAACCATAACGCATGGGCAGCAAGGTAAAATGTTGCGACAGTTTTTCGATAATACCGGCAAATTCAATGGCATTGGCTTTATCCGAAATCAAATCCGACTTTTTATTTTCGCCCACCACGGCAGCAATCCCATTCAGGCATACTGAATATAAAGCAACACCTGAAATGCCTTTTATATTAAGCAAAAGTTTTTCCAACTTTCCGGAACCTTCTTTTACCGAAATAAGGGTATAAATCATTATTTCCATGTCAAATCTATTCGTAAAATACGTGCCATGTATAGATGAATAATCTTATTTTTAGCATTTTACACTACTTTGCAGCTTATCTTACATTTTGATGTTTTTTCAGGCACAAAAATTCAGCAAGGAATAATAAACATTAAACACCTGACTCAAAATGTAAAAGTAATGCAAGCCCCCTTACTTTTTCATTTTTAATTTGAGGTTAAGTGTTTTTCATTACTTTTTTAAGGTTCTGGCTTGTCCGGGTTAGGATTAATTGGAAAATATCAGCTAATTTGTCGTAATACTATCGTTCTCTGATTCTTCTAATGAGTTTATGACTCCAATTCAGGTTTTTTCTTTTTTAAGTATAGCCTTTCCTGCTTTCAGTTGATCCATGGTTTCTACCGAGCTGAGCATAAGTTTTACGCCAAGGTAAATAAGGTCGATATCGGCCACCGAAATTACAATATCACCGGTAAGTATTACCCCTTTATTCAAAACCCGGTCGAGTAATTCGAGGATGGTTATGTCTTTTGACTGGTCGATTACATTGTTGCTCATCCGCGTTTTTCCTTAATATAAATGAAACTGAATGGAGGCCAGGGTCCTGTCGTTTCGATAACGAAACCAGAGTTGATGTCCTTTTTGCGGAGGATTTCAACCGTATTCAGAAAATCAGCGACCTTAATTTTTTCGATTAAAAAAGCGGCATTAAGGATCATAGTATCCTGCCTTTCGTTAAAGTCGGGTGGAATCAGGTTGCTGAGATGCGTTGCTTCGCTGAAAACCCGGAATTCCTCATAGTATTTCTGTCCGTAAAGTTTGCAAAGCCGATCCAATTCGTTTTCGATCAGTTCGGTTTTTTTCCTTCTGAGCAAAAAAGCTTTCCCAGGTCCACTTGCCATAATTTGTGTTTCGAGGGCAGCGGCTTCTTCACTCAATTCGTCAATTTTTTCGCTGAGTGCTTTGCGATCGCAATAAATTTTAACAGCCCATTCTTGTTTGCCGCCTATGTGTTGAAAATTTTCGGTCAGGGACTCGGAATAATCAGTCAAAAACTTATTTAAACTTTCTTCCGATTGAAATATTGTGCCAAAGTTAAATGGAATAACGGCATTATGCTCCTCCATGAGCAGAGTGATTACCGCTACATGTTCCCGTGCATTGGTTTCGAGCCACTGTATATTGTTTAGGTTCTGTTTTAAGTTTTCCTCCGAAAACTCTTCTTCAGAAACAAATTTAACTATTGCATAAAAATCGCCATACGCAAGCGATTTCAGACCATGAGCTCCGGGGACGATTGCCCGTCCAGGGTCAATGTCCAAAAGGCAATAAACGTATATCAGGTTATTGGTCATAACAAGGGTTAAAAAGCAATGTTACTGATCGTCGCCATCCATGCCGGCAAAGGAACTCAACCGCTCAAAGGAAGTAATTTCGAGGTTGTCGTCAACTTTTACCGCATAAAAAAGCCTTACTTGTTTGGGGGGCAGGTTCATCGATTTTAAAAAGGAATCGTCCTCGTAAACCTCGGCTAAGGCGCTCCAAATTTCTTTTACTTTTTCAATTTTAATGACCGTAACATCGTAGCAACTGATATTCTCTTTCAAGAACTCAACTACGGTTTTTTTAACCTGGATTATATTGCTCATTTTATTAATGTGTTAATGGGGTAATGTGTTAATGCGGTAATGTGCTAATGTGGTAATGTGGTAATGTGGTAATGTGGTAATGTGGTAATGTGGTAATGCGGTAATGTGGTAATGCGGTAATGTGGTAATGTGGTAATGTTCCAATGCGGTAATGTGGTAATGTGCTGATGCGGGTAATGTGCTAATGCGGTAATGAGGTGATGCGGTAATGAGGTGGTGCGGTATTGGCGAATTGCGGTCCTTATAAACAGTATCCAACAACCAGTAACAGTAACCTGATAAATATGTATCCGGCTTTTTATCACCTACTGAACCAGTGTCTACTGTTTACCTGTTGATGGCTTTTTCATGTTGTGACCGCAGGAAGGGCAAAATTTGTATTCGTACATAAACCGCCATCCGTCGCCACATTCCGGGCATTTGATGTCAAATGGCTGACCACAATCGATGCAGAATTTTTCATTTCCGCCAGTTGTTTTTCCGCATTTCGGACATTTAAAAGCACTCATTTTTTCCTCCTTTTTTGTTAGTTGGTTGATGGGTTTATTGGTTGAGGGGTTTATTGGTTGAGGGGTTGAGGGGTTGAGGGGTTGAGGAGTTGAGGAGTTGATGGGTTGATGGGTTGGTTAGTTGATGAGTTGATGGGTTGGTTAGTTGACGGGTTATGGATATTGTAGAAATTAAGTTTTTGCATTCAACCTATCAACCTTTTCATCAACCTATCAACCTTTTCATCAACCTATCAACCTTTTCATCAACCTATCAACCTTTTCATCAACCTGTCAACCTTTTCTATCGGCCTTTACCCTTCTGTTCCCTGATAGTGGCAAGCAATTTAAGCAGTTCATCTTCCCTTTTATCGTATTCTTCTTCGTCAATTTCGTCCATTTCAAATTTAAGCTGAAGGGCCATCAGCCTTTCTTTGATTGTTCCTTCGTCAGATGTTTCTTTTTCGATTACCTCGTTGATTTTTTCGGCTAAAAAAAGAACCCCTTTTAAAGGTGCCAGCAATATGTCGTCTATCAGAAACATGTTAAATCCCTTTCGTGTTAATCACCAGGTTGACAAAATTATACGGAGGCAAGGTGCCAACGTATTTAAAGGTCATAAAGCGGCCAAATTTTTCGTCCAGATCGTTTACGGCTTTATCGAAGGCGGGTTCGGCCGAATTCTTAATAAGGAATGCAGCATTAAGGATCATCATTTCGCCGTAATTGTCGTTTATTTTAATATCATCGGCAAGCGGGGACAAAACCTCCAGGATGGTTTCCTTATAATTTTCCGTTTCTTTTTTAAGGGCCTCGGCAACCATTTCCCCGATTTTCATACGTTGGTAATGGGTTTTGTCGGCTGGCAAATTAAGTAGTTTTTCACGAAGGTTCCTAATGGTATCGTATTTTTCAACTATATCTTCATAAATAGCCGTTTCCTGTGCCAATATTTTGAGCCCCAGTTCTTTTTTGCCATCCATTTTGATGAGCATCTCATCGAATTTGGCAAAATCTTTTTCAATTATCCTCAGTATCCCTTCATCGTCGTTGTGTTCCGAAATGGTCGAAAATCGAACCGGAAGTACCGTAAATTGTTTCATGATCTCTTCCAGCACTTTTTCGTGGGTAATCATATTAACTCTACGGGCTTCGTAAATAATTACAGGTGAATTACTTACAATAGCTGTAATGCCCTTGTAACAAATACCATAAACCAGGTCGGCGCGTTTGCCCATTCCGATGTGGCCAAGCTCTATCGGCTCGGAATGCCTTATAATGCCGTAAATGTATTTTCCTTCTTTGGGTGTTTCCTGCTCGTTGCTCATATAGGAAGTGTCATTAAATTTTTATTGGTTTATATTCAGTGCCTAAAGTTATGAGTGCCTAAAATGCCTAAAGTTCCTTGCTAATTTTATTTGCTGGATTAACAAAACACTTAGGTTTAAAGAGTTTTTCAGTTTTGGCAATTATTGTTAACGGCATTTTGCTGAATTTTAAGTATTAATAGGTGTAACAGGCATTAACTTCAGGCATTTTAGGCAATCCAGGCACTTTAAGTACTCTTAAAACATTAAAATTTCAGTAGGGTGAATAATTACTTATTCTACAATTCCCATTTTTCGGGAAAAATTTTCAGGTCGATGAAATTAAAAATCGGCAAAGGGAAGGTATAAACAAAATCGCACCTATCCTTGAATTTAACGCCAAGGTCCGCCATAATGTTGTCGAATTCCACTTCCCTTCCGCTGTTCACCAGAAATGCGGTGTTCATAAACATGGCATCGCGGCTAACCCGGTTGTGTTTATACTCAAAAACCGATTTGCGAAAAGCATCTACAACCTTATCTGCTTCCGCTTCTTTCTTTTCGAGCAATGCATGTTCCACAATATTGCCGGCTTCTGTAATCTTAAGATTTCGGGTTTCGTTATCATCAAGCTTTTCGATTTGGGCCCTGATTTTTTGAAGTTCGACATGCTCCTTGTCTATTTCCTTGTAAATCATACCCATATTTTTCCATGTGCCCCTGATATTGAGTTCCACCTTATTTTCGAACTGCATCAGCAATTCCATAAACTCGCTGTAACGCCGGTTAAGCAGGTTCCTTATTTCGTCGGGTGTAGCAGCTATTGTCCCGAACCTGATAGGAAGTATGCCACTAAATTCCTTCATGGCGGCCTCAATAACCTTCTGATGGGCCAGCATATTCTCGGGGTTCACAACAAATTTACTGAGTGGATGATCGCTCACCACCATACATAAGCCATTGAAACCAATTGTCGATACAAGATCTCCTCGACCACCTACACCAATATTGCCTAAATTGACATCGTATTCTGATGCAATGATGCCATAAATGTATTTTCCGTCACGTTGCATATTAATCTTTCAGTTTTACTAAAATCAAATTATCAGCTATGTTCTCTTTTGTAAGTGATACATGATCATCTTTCGATGATTGTTTTGCGGCTGTCGTAAAATCCAGCAGCGTGTGAAAGGCCTTATTCATCCTGTTGAAACTACCCTGATCCCCGTTGTTCTGATTTGTGTCGGGGTGAAATAATTTTGCTTTCACAAGATAAGCCTTTTTTATTTCAGTTTCAGAAGTTTCGTCGTTTATTTCAAGATCATTTTTTGCCTGTTCCACCAATACCGGATCCAGCACTTTGACTTCGAGGGTATAAAAACTATAACAAGGCAACGGCCCCACTAACTTAAAGCTAAGTGCATCCTCAAACTCTGTATCAAGCTTATCAATTTCGGATTCAAATTTTTCTTTGTTGTTTTTTTTGATTAAAAATGCCGAATTGGTAATCATCTGGTCATTCATCGCTTCGTGCGTTTTTATATCAATGCTTATTGACGACAAGGCATCCAAAATCCGCAATTCGACCAGTTTGTTTTTTTTATCCAATTTATCTTTGATCAGCATACCCACTTTTACCTGGTCGAGTTGAGAGAGTGAATCTTCCTTTTGCAGGATTTCAGCTTTTAATGCAACTATTTCGGGATGGCTGGCAACTTCCTGTATTACACCACCAAAATTTGCCCATGTAACGGCAAGGTCAATTTCGGTCAGGAATTCAATTTTCTTTAACGTATCAATAATTAAATCATAGCCGTTTGCAAGTAATTTGACCACTTCTTCCTTCGTGGATACTATTGTGCCGAGTTTCATAGGGATAAACATGTTGAACCCTTTATTCTGAAGGCTTTCAATTGTTTCCTGGTGATGTACCAGCAGGTACCCCAGCGATTCCCTGTCTGAGTAATCGATATCCTCGTCTTCCCTATCGGACACAACGGCTGAAATGTTTTGGAACGGGATAGCATAAATGCCGGAATCTTCAAATGTCCTGAACATATCCGGACTGTAAAAGTTAGGCATTATCCCGTAGATATAAATTCTTTTTGCTGGCATATTGGTGGGTTGAAGGGTTGATTGGTTGATTAGTTGATTGGTTGATTAGTTGATTAGTTGATTGGTTGATTGGTTGATTGGTTGATTGGTTGAAGGGTGGATGGGTGGACACTGAGCGATGATGGATTATGGATTAATGTTTTTTCGTGTGGATTGGTAAAGTGCATTTAACATCCTGCCTATCTGGTCAATTTTCGTTCTTATTTCCATTAGTCTGGTATCTGGTAAAAATTCCAGGTCTGTTGAAAGTATCAGCTGATTCAATACTTCAATTAGACTTCCAAAAGCAATTTCATAAAATCTTGACTGGTCTTTCTTGCTCCAGCGTGTGCTTCCTTCAGCAATATTGCTGCTTACCGAAACCGAAGCTCTTCTAAGTTGACTGGTTAACCCGAATTTTTCTTCATTGTGAAAAGTGGAAGTTATTTGATAAGTTTCCTTTACCAGTTCTCGCGACATTTGCCAAACCTCCAAGTTTTCAAACGAATATCTCATATTTGTTTTTTTTAACGTATCAAAATTACCAAACTTTTCAACCGATCAACCTTTCAACCCATCAACCATTTCAACCACTTAACCTTATTTTTTGGCAGCATTTTGTTTTAACACCAGTTGTATGGCTGTTTCGAAATGGCTTTCCAGTATGGATATATCACCCGAAATCTCGCTTTCTTTTCCGCGGTTCTTATCAATCAATTCGCGAATAGCGAGCATAGCGGCTTTACGACAGATAAACTCGATATCGGAACCGGTAAGACCTTCTGTTTTTTCAGCTAGTTTACTGAGGTTTATTTTTTTTCCAAGAGGTTTTTTACGGGTGTGGATACCAAAGATTTTCTTCCTTGTTTCAACGTCAGGTAATGGAAGTTCAAATATGAGATCAAACCTGCCGCTCCGTAACAAGGCCGGGTCAATTAAATCAATTCTGTTGGTTGCAGCCAGAACTATGACGCCTTTCAAGTCCTCGATGCCATCCATCTCGGTTAAAAACTGACCAATAACCCTGTCAAGTACCCCGGAGCTCGAACCGTCTTCGCTGCGCCTTGGTGTTAGGCTGTCAATCTCGTCCAAAAACAAGATGCACGGCGATGCCTGTTTGGCCATGCGAAAAAGTTCGCGTACCCCTTTTTCGGATTCACCAATGTATTTACTCAGAATCTGAGGGCCCTTTACTGAAATAAAATTAACACCGCTTTCGCTGGCAAGAGCCTTGGCCAAATAGGTTTTTCCGGTTCCCGGCCTGCCGTGAAGGATAATTCCCTTTGGTGGCTTGGTATCAGCTTTTTTGAACAGATCGGCATATTGCAATGGCCATTCCACGGTTTCCTTCAATGCTTCTTTAATTTCTTCGAGACCACCCACATCTTCCCATTTCACATCGGGAACTTCAACAAAGACTTCCCTGATGGCCGAAGGTTCTACTTCTTTCATGGCATCCATGAAATTATCCATCGATACCTCGAGCGACATCAAAAGTTCGTAGGGAATTTCGGACATCTCGAAATCTATCTGCGGCAGTATTTTCCGTAAGGCGGTCATAGCAGCTTCACGGGCCAAAGCTTCGAGGTCGGCACCAACAAAACCGTGGGTAATTTCGGCTAATTTTTCCATATCCACATCCAGCGACAATGGAATTCCCCTTGTATGGATATGAAGAATTTCCAACCTTCCTTTTTTATCGGGGATTGAAATTGAAATTTCGCGGTCGAAACGGCCTGGCCTTCTTAAAGCAGGATCAATGGAATTAGGGATGTTGGTGGCTCCAATAACTATAACCTTTCCCCTCGATTCCAGCCCATCCATTAATGACAGAAGCTGGGCAACAACACGCTTTTCAACCTGTTTTTCGCCACCCATATCTTCACGTTTGGGGGCAATAGCATCTATTTCGTCAATAAAAATAATGGCAGGAGCATGTTGCTGGGCTTCTTCGAAAATTTTGCGTATCCGGCCTTCGCTTTCCCCGTAAAATTTCCCCATAATTTCGGGGCCGGAAATATTGATGAAGTATGCGTCTGTTTCGTGGGCTACTGCTCTCACAATAAGCGTTTTCCCGGTTCCGGGAGGGCCGTATAAAAACACGCCCTTGGGTGGCTGCACACCAAGCCGTTCGAAAATTTCAGGATATTTCAGCGGAAGCTCAATCATTTCCCTTATACGTTGAACCTGGTTACCAAGTCCGCCAATATCTTCGTACGACACTTTATGCTTTCGTTCGGCGTCCTGCTTTGTGAGTTCCAGTTGGAAACTTGTATTAGGTTGTATAAGCACAACCCCTTCCGGATTTGTTCCGGTAACTGTATAATCAACTGAACGTGAACCGAATAGATTAGCACGAACTTTATCTCCTTTTATGACGGAGAGTCCATTGATCAGCGAACCAATGTATTTGGCATCGTCGGCTTTGAACAGTGACCCGGATTTTGTATCGGGTTTGAGTTTTATTTTTGTTGCCTGACGGCAGCTTGTTTTGGCAATTTTTACTTTTTCGTCGATCCCCGCCTGACAATTTTCCCGGGTAATTCCATCGATCTGGATAATGCTTTTATCGCGGTCTTCAGGATAACAAGGCATGATCTTGACAGGAGTGGAACGTTTCCCTTCAATCACTATTACATCGCCACTTTCCAATCCCATCAATTTCATGTCTTTTGGATCGATCCGCGAAATTGCCCGGCCGACGTCTTTTACCAAAGCTTCCTTTACCCGAAGAACTATGTCGTTTTTAGTTGTGGTCATGGGTTAATGGTTATTTAATTGATGTCCAAAAAGAAATTCTCTTAACTCTTTTAATGACTCCAATCCTTGTATTTCTTCAGCAAAT
>CAIXAQ010000335.1 GCA_903917425.1 uncultured Bacteroidales bacterium | reverse complement strand
TCAAAAAATACATTGTGGTATATCAAGCCTGCGCAATACTTTGAGGAGGCCCTGTTGATGGGTAATGGTAAAATGGGTGCTTCGGTTTTCGGCGGGGTTAACTCCGAAAAAATATACCTGAACGATGCAACCTTATGGTCGGGTGAACCGGTTGATGCAAATATGAATCCTGAAGCGTATAAAAACCTGCCTGCCATCAGGGAAGCACTTAAAAATGAGGATTACAAACTTGCAGACGAACTGAACAGGAAACTACAGGGAAAATACTCCGAATCATACGCACCGCTGGGAACGCTGTACATTAATTTTGACCATGGCGACAGCACTCAGAAATACTACCGCGAACTGAATATTTTTAATGCCGTTTCGAAAGTGGAATACGAAATTAACGGAGTCACATTTACGCGCGAGTACTTTGTTTCGTATCCCGACCAGGTTATGGTTATTAAACTCAGCAGCAATAAAAAAGGTGCAATAAACTTTGATATAAAGTTTGAAAGCCAGTTGAAATATAAGATTACTGTTTCGGGTAATAGTTTGGATGCCAATGGCTTTGCTCCGGTAGAGGCTAAGCCCAGCTACCTCGGGGAGATTCCTGATGCTCTGGTTTTCGATAAAAACAGGGGCACCCTCTTCGCTGCAATAGCGAAAATAAAAAGTACCGATGGGCAAATATTAAGTACGGATGGCTCCCTGTCGCTCAGGAATGGGACTGAGGCATTTATCTTTGTTTCCTTAGCAACCAGTTTTAACGGATACGATAAAAATCCGGCTACACATGGACTGAACCAGGTTCAGATAGCAAACGACCAGTTAAACAATGCATACGCTAAAACCTATCAGAACCTCAAAAAAGCTCATTTATCCGATTATCAGAGGTTTTTCAGCAGGGTAAGGTTAAATCTGGGTAAAACCTATGCTCCTGATTTGCCTACAAACGAGAGATTGAAAAGATATGACGAAGGAAAAGAAGACAAGAACCTCGAAATATTGTATTTCCAATACGGAAGGTACCTGTTGATAAGCAGTTCGCGCACGCCGGGTGTTCCGGCCAACCTGCAGGGAATCTGGAATCCATATATTCGACCGCCATGGAGCAGTAATTATACCCTGAACATCAATGCAGAAGAAAATTACTGGCTTGCCGAAAATGCCAACCTTTCGGAAATGCATATTCCTATGCTTGGTTTTATTAAGAATATTTCGGAAACCGGGAAGATAACAGCCAGAACGTTCTATGGCACCAACGGCTGGGTTGCTTGCCATAATTCGGACATCTGGGCCATGAGTAATGCCGTCGGGGATTTTGGAAAAGGCGATCCGGTTTGGGCCAACTGGAATATGGGTGGCGCATGGCTTAGTACTCATTTATGGGAGCATTATTTATTTACACTGGATAAGAACTTCCTGAAAAACGATGCCTACGAAATCATGCGCGGCGCAGCTCAATTCTGTCTCGAGTGGTTGGTTGAAGACAAGGAAAGAAAGTTGATTACCTCCCCTTCTACTTCGCCCGAAAACAAGTTTATTACACCAGGAGGATACCACGGGGCTACTTTCTATGGTGGAACGGCCGATTTAGCCATTGTCAGGGCGTGTATGCAGCAAGCAGTCGATGCATCTGCAATTTTGGATCAGGATACTGCTTTTTGTCAAAGCCTCAAAAATGCCCTTGCCCGCTTGCATCCTTACCAGATTGGCAAAAAAGGTAATTTGCAGGAGTGGTATTATGACTGGGAGGACGAAGATCCTCAGCACCGCCATCAATCGCAGCTGTTTGGCTTATTTCCCGGCCACCAGATTACACCGTACTCAACTCCTGAATTGGCCAGCGCATGCCGTAAGACACTCGAGATCAAAGGCGATGAAACAACCGGCTGGTCAAAAGGCTGGCGGATTAACTTATGGGCAAGGCTCGGCGATGGTAACCATGCCTATAAAATGTACCGCGAACTGCTCAGGTACGTTGACCCTGACGGTGTAAAAACAAGTAATCACCGGGGTGGAGGCACATACCCCAATTTAACGGATGCACATCCGCCCTTTCAGATTGACGGGAACTTCGGCGGATCAGCTGCTGTGGTTGAAATGCTCGTACAATCCGGCGAAAGCGAAATCCGCTTACTTCCGGCATTACCCGATGCCTGGGATAATGGCAAGGTAACAGGAATTTGTGCAAGGGGTGGCTTTGAAATTTCGATGGAATGGGAAAACCATAATTTGAAAAAAGTGTCTATTTTTGCCAAACAAGGAGGAAAAACAACTCTTATCAGTGGAAATAAACAAAAGACCGTTTCGCTGAAAAAAGGACAAAAAGCTGAAATTGACTGGTGAGTCCGGCCTTACTATCCTGGACAACCTTTCCTGTTCACAATTAAATATTACAATCATGAATCAAATCAATAAGATTAAAGTTTCGTTTCTTGCGCTCATTTTTGCACTCTTCAATTTCGCCCAGGCACAGGAAGCTATAACGCTTCAATCCGGGTGGAGATTTTCGAAAGGTACTGTAGAAAATGCATTTCAAAAAGATTTTAATGATACCAAATGGCAGGAGGTTACCATTCCCCACGACTGGGCCATTGAAGGGCCTGTTGTTGTTGATGGTGATGGAAATACAGGCAAGCTTCCCTGGAAAGGCGAAGGTTGGTACCGGAAGAGCCTGGAAATTCCTGCAAGTTATGCCGGCAAGCAGGTTTATTTGCTTTTTGACGGTGTGATGGCTTTCCCCGACGTATATGTAAATGGGATATTAGCCGGAAAATGGGATTATGGATACTGCCCTTTTTACCTGAATATCACAGATCTATTAAAACCTGGGAGTAAGAACTCAATCGCCGTTCATGCAGATACCCGTATGCACGACAGCCGATGGTATCCGGGAGCTGGTATTTACCGCAAGGTTCAGATGATCGTTACCAACCCGGTTCATGTTGGTATTTGGGGAACTTACGTGACGACACCTATAATCAAACCAAACTATGCCGATGTCCGCATTATGACCACCGTGCAGAATGAATCTCCGGTCAGCGAAGAAAAAATCACCGTCGAACAGCTTATATTTAACCCGAAAGGGATTGAAATTTCAAAAAAGTCTGTCGCAATCTCAATCACGGCAGGTAAAAGTAAAGATGTAGAGCTGACTATTCCTTTAACCAACCCGCAACACTGGGATGTTGAAAATCCCGTCCTGTACCAGGTTAAAACCAATATCTACAAAGGATCTGAATTAACGGATACAAAGACCACTTCCTTTGGAATCCGCTCCATCCGGTTTACTGCAAATAATGGTTTTTACCTCAACGACCAGCGCGTGCAACTCAAAGGGGTTTGCCTGCATCACGACCATGGTGCGTTGGGAGGTGCCTTTTATCCGCGAGCTATGGAGCGCCAGCTCGAAATCATGAAGTCGATGGGCTGCAATGCTGTGCGTACCAGCCACAATATGTGTGCTCCCGAACTTCTGGATTTGTGCGATAAAATGGGGATACTGGTCTTCAACGAAGCTTTCGATAAATATGATGGCAAAGCTGATATTACAGAAGAAACAGATTTTGAAGATTTTTATAAAAGCATATTGCCTGATTTTAAGGAATTATGTCTAACACTTAAAAGAAATTTGGGAGCAGTTCCATTAGAACAAGTAT
>CAIXAQ010000334.1 GCA_903917425.1 uncultured Bacteroidales bacterium | reverse complement strand
TACATACTTTGGCAAAGTTAAAACAATTAGCCGGTTGATGCGTTGAATGTGCTTAGCATCCAACGTGACAAATTGTCGTGTAAGCTAAAAAAGGATTGAAGTTTGATAGAGTTCATCCACTAATAAAAAAATAGTTATTTTAAATCCTTACTTTTGCAACTTATAATCAATATTAAGGAATAAGCCTTTTTAACTGGCGAAAAAACCTGATTTGGAGATGCCGGTAGAGCGCAAAATAACACAAAAGACCAGGTCTTAACCCGGAATAATTAATTGAAAAATGGAAATATAATTCAACATAGATGGTGAAACGTAAAAAGAGTGAAACATCAGGAATGCTTGCCGATATTATTGTAACAGGAATGCAGGAGAAACATGGGATAGATATTGTAAAACTTAATCTTTCCGGCATTCCGAATTCGATTACCGATTATTTTGTCATTTGCCATGCATCCTCACGTTCGCAGGTAGATGCTATTGCCGATTCAGTGCAAATGGAAGTAAAAAAAGCCATTGGAGAATATCCTTCGCACAAGGAAGGTTTTGAGAACTGCGAATGGATTCTGCTTGACTATTTTGATGTGGTTGTTCATATCTTCCAGGCCGAATTCCGGAGTTTTTATCAGCTCGAAAAATTGTGGGCCGATGCTCCACGCGAAGATGTTATAGTTATTAATGAAATACCAAAATTAAGAATTCCGAAAAAATGAGTAACGAAGATAAAAACACCAATACCGAAAAACCGCAGGATTCAGGTGGTCCAAAATTACCAAAATTGCCTAAAGTAAAATTCAATTTTTATTGGATTTATGGCATCCTGGGTGTCGTTTTATTTGGCCTCTACCTCAACAATATGGGGGCAGCACCTAAGGAATTAGGCTGGGGAGAACTCAAAGTGATGCTCGAAAACCAGGAAGTTGAAAAATTACTTCTGGTAAATAAGGATCAGGCTGAAGTATATATCAAAAAAGATAAGCTATCGCTTCCAAAGTTTAAGGATGTAAAGCCCGTAAATTCTTTAACCACGCCGGCGCCAAATTATGTGTACCAGATTGGTTCGGTCGAAAATTTCGAGAAAGATGTACGCGAAGTGCAGGTTAACGTTCCAACTCCGATTTATGTCAAAAATGAAACCCGTAAAAACTGGGGAGGCGATTTATTAGGCTGGATTCTGCCTGTCGTAGTGCTCGTCGGACTCTGGTTTTTAATTATGCGGATGATGACTAAAGGAGGAGCCGGTGGCGGAGGACAGATATTCAACATCGGAAAATCAAAGGCACAGCTTTTCGATAAAGATACCATGGTTTCCCTGAATTTTAACGATGTTGCCGGTCTCCAGGAAGCCAAAGTAGAAGTAATGGAAATTGTTGAATTTCTTAAAAATCCAAAGAAATATACCGATCTGGGAGGTAAAATCCCCAAAGGTGCGCTGCTGGTTGGTCCTCCGGGAACAGGTAAAACACTGCTTGCAAAAGCGGTGGCCGGCGAAGCTAAAGTTCCGTTTTTCTCTCTTTCGGGATCCGATTTTGTTGAAATGTTTGTGGGCGTCGGGGCCTCCCGTGTGCGCGATCTTTTCAAACAGGCGAAAGAAAAAGCTCCCAGCATTATTTTTATCGACGAAATCGATGCCGTGGGCCGTGCCCGTGGCCGCAGTGCCATGACCGGTGGCAACGACGAGCGCGAAAACACGCTAAATCAGCTGCTTACCGAAATGGATGGTTTTCAGACCAATGCCGGGGTTATCATTCTCGCAGCAACTAACCGGGCCGATATCCTGGATCGTGCCTTACTGAGAGCCGGCAGGTTCGACAGGCAGATATATATTGAACTTCCCGACCTGGAGGAACGCAAGGCCATTTTTAAAGTGCATATGCGCAACCTGAAAATGGATGAGTCGACCAGTGTTGATTTCCTGGCAAAACAAACTCCCGGATTTTCGGGTGCTGATATTGCGAATGCTTGTAACGAAGCCGCCCTCATTGCTGCCCGTAATGATAAAAAAATGATAGATAAGCAGGATTTCCTCGATGCTATCGACCGCATTGTTGGAGGGTTGGAGAAACGGAATAAAATCATTTCACAACACGAAAAAAAGGTTATTGCCTACCACGAGTCAGGTCATGCTGCGGTAAGCTGGTTGCTTGAATACGCCCACCCGCTTGTTAAGGTAACTATTGTACCTCGTGGAAAAGCCCTCGGAGCAGCATGGTATCTGCCTGACGAACGCCAGA
Source organism: uncultured Bacteroidales bacterium (assembly GCA_903917425.1). GTDB lineage: Bacteria > Bacteroidota > Bacteroidia > Bacteroidales > UBA4417 > UBA4417. Next base: position 3,664 of record CAIXAQ010000334.1, on the reverse strand, counting down.
TAACCACCTATGAGCAAATGATTGACGAACTGATTGCCACTCTTGGCGGCCGCGCTGCCGAAGAGATAGTTTTCGGGAAAATCTCGACAGGAGCACTCAACGATCTCGAGAAGGTGACAAAACAGGCATATGCCATGGTTGCCTTTTACGGCTTGAATAAGAAAATAGGGAATATCAGCTATTATGACTCGTCAGGACAGAATGAATATTCATTCTCAAAACCTTTCAGTGAACAAACTGCCCGCACGATAGACGATGAAATTCACAAAATGGTTGAACAGGCTTATGATAAAGCGAAGGAAATACTCACCGAAAATCGCGAAAAACTGAACCAGCTGGCAGAAATTCTATTACTTAAGGAAGTGATTTTTCGCGAGGACCTGGAGAAAATTTTCGGTAAACGCCCTTTTGCCGACCACGAGCATGTTATGATCAACGGGATTGGCGAAACAAACGAACAAAAAGCTATTGATGCTGCTGCTGTGTTAGTGGAGGCATCTAAAACCGCTGCTGAAATTCCGGTCGAATTGCCTTCACCTGATAAACCTGAAAAACCGGCATAATTTTTCCGGACTATGATTAAAAATAACATACATTTACCTTGTATTTGAATGTAATACTTCACTTTGGGTTAATGGGTTGTTAAGTTTTAGGTTGATAGGTTGATAGGTTGATGAGATTATAAGTTGAAATATTTATGGTTTGATAAGTTTATCTGTAAAACCTATCAACTTTTCAACTTATCAACAAAAAACATTTACCATTCCCTATTTTTGGTTAACCATTTTATATGCTTGTCCGTATCAATAATGTGTTTTAAAAATGGAAGAAAGTACATCTCGTGAAAAGTTGCTAAAAAAAGTACGTCACGCTTTAATTTACAAAACCGATAATCCATTCCCTCGGGTCGATTTTGAATCGCCGGTTTATAAGCCCCTGAGTGATACTTCGGATGTGAATTTCGCTCAGGAATTTACCAAAGTTGGTGGAGTGTTCATTTATTGCGAAAATGAAGTTGAAGCAGTTAGTGCTTTGTCGGCACTTAATACCGAGTGCGAATGGCATAATATATATTGTGCTGAACCCGAAATCCAATATTTGCTTACACAGGCAGGCGTTCCTTTCGAATCGGACGAGGAAAGCATTCAGAATGTGAATGTTGGCATTACCGGTTGCGAATTCCTGGTGGCACGCCTGGGCAGTATTATGGTTTCCTCAAAAACCAGCCGGCGCATGAATGTGTACCCTGAAGTGCATGTGGTAATTGCTCATTCCCGCCAATTGGTTGACGATCTGAAGGATGCTTTTGCTGCTGTTCAAAACAAATATTCGGGAAAACTTCCCTCCTTGCTTTCGGTTATAACCGGTCCTAGCCGTACCGCCGATATTGAAAAGACATTGGTTATGGGAGCTCACGGGCCACGGGAACTTTTTTTATTACTGGTCGAGAGTTCCGCTTCTGACGAAGAAATATAAATATTACTGCCATGTATGATAATTGGGAATCAGTGTACAGTACCAACCAGTCCTATGATGCCGAAATAATCAAAACCATGATGGCTGATAACGATATCGAATGCGTTATAATGAACAAGCAGGATTCTACATATGGGATCGGAGAGATTGAATTGTATGTGATGGCTGAAGATATCATTAAAGCAAAACAATTAATACAGGAATTCCGAGGTGAATAATTTTACAACCCGCACAATCACAGGATTTTTCTACGTAATTACTATAGTTGGGTCGGCTTTGCTGGGGCAAACTGTATTTGCGTTCCTGCTTCTGATCATCACAATTTTAAGTCTCAACGAGTTTGTTTCCATAGTGTCGAATGATAAAGTAAAACCGGCACTATACCCCACAATTGTTGCAGGCGGACTGATTTACAGTATCCTGGCAGCATTTGCAATGCGAAAAACAGGAGTGGAATTACTTATAGTCGTCATTCCGCTTATTTTTCTGCTTTTTATTATCGAACTGTGGCGGAATAACACCAATCCTTTTACCAACATAGCTTTCAGCCTGCTAGGCATTTTTTATATAGCAATACCGTTTGGATTGTTAATGTATTTTTTTAATCCTGTAAACACCAGAGGTGCAAATCATTACGGTATTGTATTGGGATTTTTGTTCATTTTATGGATGAACGATGTCGGTGCATATATCATTGGGTCGACGTTCGGGAAACACAAATTATTCGAACGCATTTCGCCGGGCAAAACATGGGAAGGTAGTATTGGCGGTGCTTTTTTCGCCTTGCTTTTAGCGTGGGGATTATCTTTTATATTCGTCCAGTTGGATGTCATGCATTGGATGGTACTTTCGTTGATAATTGTACTTTTCGGAACACTCGGCGACCTGGTCGAATCGATGCTCAAACGCAGTTTGGGAATAAAAGACTCAGGCACTATTTTACCCGGACACGGTGGCTTGCTCGACCGTTTTGATGCGGTATTACTCTCAGTTCCATTTGTATTCGTATATTTGGCGCTGTTTTGCCGGTAATTAAACGCTAAATTTAATGAAGATACACAAAGAAGGATATAATAGTATTGCAGTAACCAGTGTTGTAGCTGTGGTTTTGGTGATTGCAATAAATTATTTTTTTCCCGTTCCAACCATTTTCCATTACCTCGGTTACAGTTCGTTATTGGTTTGCTGGATCATTGTGGTCAGGTTTTTCAGGATGCCCCTGCGAAGCCTGGTAGAGGATGTGGATATTGTGCTTTGCCCCGCCGATGGTACTATTGTTGCAATTGAAGAGGTATTTGTTGAAGAATTTTTTAAAGACAAGCGGCTCCAGGTTTCTGTTTTCATGTCACCAAACAATGTTCATGTGAACCGTTATCCTGTATCAGGTAAGATTGTATATACCAAATACTGGCCCGGATCTTTTCTTGTGGCCTGGCATCCCAAATCATCCACTGAAAACGAAAGGAACACAGTAGTTGTTGATCATCCTAAATTTGGGCCTATTCTCGTTCGGCAGATAGCCGGAGCCATGGCACGTCGTATTGTTTGCTATGCGCGCACCGGCGAGCGAATTGAACAAGGCCGGGAATTGGGATTTATTAAATTCGGGAGCAGGGTCGACTTGTTTCTGCCTTTGGATGCCGAAATCAAAGTCGCACTCGAACAAAAAGTGCAGGGCGGTATTACAGCTATTGCCCGTCTTGGAGCAAAAAAGCGATAAAATCTTTAACATCTCATTAACAAAATAAATGCTTGTCACAGGTGCATTAGACATTACTTTTGCAGTGTATTATTTCAGAAACCCTTAAACAAATTATATCTATGAAAAAAGTTGCCATTTTATTTTCAATGTTCGCTTTCATTTTTGCTATTACTGTACGTACAGCATCAGCACAAAGTGTAACTTCTGCTGAAAAAGCAAAGACCGAACAAGTAAGCACAAAAGATGCTCCGGCAAAATCATGCTGCGCTAAATCAGAAGCAAAAGCTGCAGGTTGCTCAAAAGAAGCAAAAGCTGCTTGTAGCGCTAAAGAAGGCGAAGCAAAAGCAGGTTGTGAAAAATCATGTACCAAAAGCGAAGGAAAAAGCTGCTGCAAAAAAGGTGAAACCAAAACCGAAGCCGCTCCTGTTCCAAAAAAGAATTAATACGATTGATTGTCAAAAAAAAAACCCGCTGTACATACAGCGG
>CAIXAQ010000333.1 GCA_903917425.1 uncultured Bacteroidales bacterium | reverse complement strand
CGCAGGTTTGACTTTTTTACTCTGGTAAAAGCCAGGATTTCCTGCCAGATTTATTAATACAATTTTTCAGCTTATACCTCTTCAGATTTTTTGAATTCCGACTTTTTTCTGCATTGCTTTTTTTAACATTAAACAGAAAATTTATAACTTTGATTTAATGTTTTGCTGGTCAGAGTTGCTTTGTTTTTTTGCCATTCTAACTTTAGCAAACTCAACAAAATACATAGCCGATTGTTTTATAGCCGGCACATAATCACATTTTAATTCAAAAAAATCCCTGCAAATCAATCTCTAAGCCATGAAAACAAAAAATTACTTTCTTGAAGGCACCCTGCTCAAAGTGGTGTCCGCGTGGATTGTAGTACTAATTCTCGCTGGAAGCCTCTCTGCTCAAACATTTAATTCAGATTACCAGGATGGACTCATTTACTTTAAATACAAAGATGATATTGTTATAAACATTCCGGTTGACGAGGATAAATCGGTTGATTTGGATGCCATACCATTTATTTCTGCTTTGAAAAATAATTTTAGTCTGAAATCACTTCAAAGACCTTTCGATCTGAATAACGATACTAAACTGCTGCATACTTTCAGGCTTGAGTTTGATGATTTCAGCAAAATTGACCAAATTATCAATCGCATCCTCGAAAACCCGGAAGTTGAGTACGCCGAAAGGGTTCCGATGGACAGGATTTACTACCAGCCAAACGATACACTTTACAACTTAAACAATGGTTCGTCGAACTGGAACTGGCACCTTGACAGAATAAAGGCAGACTCAGCCTGGAATATTACAAAAGGTTCGCCATCCATCAAAGTAGCTATTGTTGATAACGCCATTTGGGCCCTTCATCCTGATCTAGCAAACAAAATTGTTTTACAGCGGGATGTAGTGTACAACACAAACAGTTCGAATCCGCCAAATACCGGAGATCCTTATACTTGGTCGCATGGTACACATTGCGCAGGATTAACTGCTGCAAGCAGCGATAATTCCATTGGTGTTGCTTCTATCGGCTTCAATGTAAGCATCATTGCCGTGAAAGCTGCCAATAATAATAACCCCGAAGGTATTACCGGTGGCTATACCGGCATACAGTGGGCTGCGAATAATGGGGCTGATGTTATAAGTATGTCGTGGGGAAGCGTCGGTGGTTATTCTACAACCAACCAAAATATTATTAATGCAATTCATAATATGGGAATTGTGCTGATTGCTGCTGCCGGAAACGACAATGTCTCGTCCCTTCACTATCCTTCGGCATATGCCAATGTAATTTCGATTGCCTCAACTAACGGGAACGATGTTAAAAGTGATTTCTCCAACTATGGGTCGACTATCGATTTATGTTCGCCCGGAGGCTCCAACACGAGTGGCCCCAGTGGCTTGCTTAGCACAACTTTCAGTACTGCAACTTATGGAAACTACGATGTGATGGAGGGTACTTCCATGGCAACCCCGGTGGTCTCAGGTTTAGCCGGCTTGATACTCTCACTCAATCCAGCCCTAACACCTCTCGAAGTCGAAAATATTATGAAAACCACTTCGGATGATATTTATGCTATTAATCCTACCTATACCGGGCAATTGGGCGCAGGCCGCATTAACGCTTACAAGGCTGTTTCCAATACTCCATATCCGCCAACAGCTCACTTTTCGACACCAGTTACTACCATCCTTCCTAACACGAGTATCAATTTTAAAGATATTTCGTCGGGTATCCCTTCGCAATGGGAATGGACTTTCGAAGGCGGTACAACCTCAACGTCATCGGTTAAAAATCCAACCGGGATAACATATCTGAGTCCGGGCATTTTTGATGTAACTCTCACTGTAACAAATGCTTTCGGCACAAACACCCTGGTCTTACCCGATTATATCACAGTTACGTCAACTCCAACCCCTTACATATACATAGCAATAAGCGATACTGTTCCCTGTATTACAAATTCAATTTCCCTGAGCGATACCTCACTCTATAACCCGGATGCATGGGAGTGGTGGTTCGATCCGGCTACTGTTAGTTTTCAGAATGGAACCAGCCCGGCTTCGCAAAACCCGGAAGTCAAATTTCTGGCTCCCGGCACATATTCGCTTGGTCATAGGGCCTGGAATGCGAATGGAATGTCATCGGCAAATTTCGAGAATCTGATACATGTAAGCGGCGCTGTTCCCGACTATAACCTTACAATGGAAGATGGCACTTCGGAGTATTTCGTACTTTGGGACACCATCAAGTCAATTGCTACTGTGGATGCAAGGGCAGCGTTTGAAAGCAATTTCGGAATTCATATGCAGGGGAATTCTTCGCCAGCCGGATGGAAGGGTGCACCTTCGACCACCACAGCCGCCCAGGCATGGACCGGGAACAGGTCTTTCCAGAGTGAAGCCCACATTTGCGGAGTAGAAGCAAGCGGAATTCCATATCTTGTGCTTTCATTGGATATGAAACAAACTTATAGCCAGGGCGTTCGGAACTCATGGTTCAGAGTTTTGGTAAATGGAATTCAAATTCCCGATGATCACGGTGTTATGGATTTTAACCCTACAACTGCAGCCGAGGATCCCTGGAAGCGGCTTTATTTCGATTTGTCGGCATATACTGGTTCCGCGTTCGATATAACACTGCAGGGATGCTGCCGTTTTTCCGACAAAACTTCGGGTGAAGGCGATAATGTATTTATTGATAACATCAGCATCACAAATACTACGATAACAGGAAATAAAAATGCTGACGAAACCTCGGTGACTGTATTTCCCAATCCATCAATCGGAATAATTAAAGTTTCAGCCAGTCCGATTGTGGAAAATGCGGTTTTAAAAGTAATTTCTATGATCGGAAACACCGTTTTTACTAAATCAATTTCCGCCAGGGACTCAAAAATAATCCAGAACCTTGATCTCTCATTTTTAGCACCAGGGGTCTATTCTTTATCCGTAACCGAAACAGGCAGCAACAAACAGATAAACAAACGGTTTGTGATACGTTAGCTCATAAATTATTGAAGTTACTTATTTTTGAAAGAACATGATTAACAAGGCTTCAGGTGTTTAGATACCTGATGCCTTGTTTCTTATAGGCTCTATCCGAATAAGGAGCTTTACGTTAATCCTTTTCATTCAATGAATTTCTGATGAGACCAGGTTTCAATGGCACCTCAATCTAAGAATTTACCGGGAAATGCATTATTGGTAATTTTACACCTAACTCATAAAACGTCAAATAGCAAGAGCGGAAATTCCATTTTTAATCATTCATTGATTTTAATATATTTTGGGTATTTTCGTACTGAAATAATAAAAAATATGATGATGTTCACAAGATGTATAATGCTAATATACTGATTATTATCTCCAAACATCTGTCGATTTATTTTCCGATTTATTGCCTATTATAACATCCCTTCTCCAGTTTTGGGAGTATTTTTTTTAATCCCGGGTTAAATTATATTGCAAATAGTGATTATCTTCGCTTGCTATATAGTATAATTGATAATAGTATAAAGAAGAAAAAACGATAGATATGGAGTATACAATAGAAAAACAATCCCCAAAAATACACATTGGCCTTGATTTGGGATCTATTTCTGTGAACACAGTTCTGATGAATGAGGAAAGGCAGGTTATTGAAAACCATTATACTTATTGTGAAGGCCGTCCATTTCATGTCCTGAAAAATTTAATTTCCGAAATTGTCGGGAAATACGGAGCCGAAAATATTAGTTGCATTGCGCTCACCGGCAGTGGCGGGAAAAAAGCTGCGGAATTAATCGGAGGTGCTTTTATCAATGAGATAATAGCTCAGTCGACTTCAGCAGCTGAGCTTTATCCGCAGGCTCGAACGATTATCGAAATGGGTGGAGAAGACTCCAAGCTTATCCTCATGGAAAACGGCAAAGAAAGCGGGGCTACACGCCTGGCGGATTTTGCCATGAACAGCCTCTGTGCGGCCGGTACCGGATCTTTCCTCGATCAACAGGCTAAACGCATAGGCGTACCTATTGAAATTGAGTTTGGCAAACTTGCTCTTTTATCCGAAAACCCACCGCGTATAGCCGGTCGCTGCAGCGTATTTGCTAAAAGCGATATGATTCACCTTCAGCAGCTGGCAACACCTGTTCATGATATTGTTGCAGGTTTGTGTTTTGCCGTTGCACGGAATTTTAAAAGTAACCTCGGCAGGGGGAAGAAATACAAATCACCTTTTCTTTTCCAGGGGGGTGTAGCAGCCAATGCCGGCATGGTAAGGGCTTTTAAGGAAGTTTTCGAATTGAATGATGATGAGCTGATCATTCCCGAATACCATGCTTCCATGGGTGCTTTGGGTGCCTTGTATCATGTACTGTCGAATGGCAGAGATTCGATAACCAGGTTCAAAGGACTTAATGAATTGGAAACATACCTGTTAAATACAGAGTATGAAAATGTTGCGCATGATCAGCTTGTAAAATCAATAGCAACCTACAACAAAGATGTTGTTGTAAAGAAAAAACCGGGTGAAAAAATTAAAGTTTCCCTGGGTGTCGATATAGGTTCGCTCAGTACCAACGTGGTTTTGATTGATGATGAGCATAATGTGGTAGCGCGCAGGTATTTACCTACTGCCAGCAAGCCGCTGAATGCAGTTCAGCGTGGATTGAAGGAGATCTTTGAAGAAATAGGCGTGGATGTAGAAGTTGTATCGGCCGGCACTACCGGTTCGGGCAGGTACCTGATTGCCGATTTCATTGGTGCTGACGTTATACGTAACGAAATAACCGCCCAGGCCACTGCTGCAATTGATTTTGATCCGACTGTGGATACAATTTTCGAAATTGGCGGGCAGGATTCGAAATACATTTCCATACAGGATGGTGTAATTGTTGATTTCGAAATGAATAAAGTTTGTGCCGCCGGTACAGGCTCTTTCCTCGAAGAACAATCCGAAAAGCTGAACATTAATATTATCAATGAATTTGAAGATCTTGCTCTTTCGGCTCAGCGACCGGTTCGCCTGGGCGACCGCTGCACCGTATTTATGGAGTCGGATCTGAATTCGCATCAGCAGCGGGGCGCAGATAAAGACAATTTGGTTGGAGGCCTGGCTTATTCAATCGTACAGAATTACATTCAAAAGGTGGTTGGCGACAAACCAATAGGGAATAAAATATTCTTCCAGGGTGGTGTAACCAATAATAAATCGGTAGTTGCGGCTTTCGAAAAAATTACCGGAAAACAGATCATTATTCCTCCGCATTTTGATGTTACCGGTGCCATAGGTGCCGCTATCCTGGCACAGAATGCCCGGATCGAAGGCGTGCCTTCGCGATTTAAAGGCTTCCATGTCAGCGATTTGCCTTTTGCAGTCGATACTTTCACATGTAAATCATGCACTAATCACTGCGAAATACAAAAAGTAAAAATCGGAGGCGAGAAAAAACCGCTTTTTTACGGCGGACGCTGCGAATTATGGGAAGTGGACGATCGCAAGGGAAAAGGAAAAGACATTCCAAATTATTTTGAGGAACGGTTGAAATACCTGATGGGTGATTTTGAGGAAGAAGCACCTGACACCCGCACCACAGTTGGTATTCCGCGTGCTTTATTGGTTTTCTGGCAACAGTTCCCGTTTTGGCGGAATTATTTCAGCCAACTGGGTTTCCGCGTGGTGCTTTCCGATCCAACTGATTATCAGCTCACTAAAAAATCGCTCGAATTGATGGTTGCCGAAACCTGTTTCCCTGTCGAGTTGATTCATGGTCATGTAAATAATTTGCTCGAGAAAAAT
>CAIXAQ010000332.1 GCA_903917425.1 uncultured Bacteroidales bacterium | reverse complement strand
TAATTTACAAGACTTCTTTGGTCTACGTATCAAATAAATGGCCCTGGTTCTTTCATTCATTTTTGTAAGGGTATCTGTAATCAATATCCTGGGTTGAGTTTTATTGTTTATTTTTAGTGCATTAATGATTTTTTACTCATACTTTACTCTAAATGAAAGACCTTACGACAGGCAACAGCGGAAGCCTTATATTTAAGTTTGCCATTCCCATGCTTATTGGAAATGTGTTTCAACAAATGTACAACATTGTTGACAGCATTGTAGTTGGGCGATATATTGGCAAACAGGCGCTGGCCGCTGTAGGTGCTTCGTTTCCTCTGATTTTTATGCTTATTTCGTTTGTTGTAGGGGTGGCAATGGGAACTACCATTATTGTTTCACAGTTTTTCGGCGCTAAGGACATTAAAAATGTGAAGCGAGCCATCGAAACCATGTTTATTTTCCTGTTTTTCGCATCCATCGGAGTTACCATATTGGGTATGACATTGAGCGGGCCGATATTCAGACTAATTAACTTACCTGAAGATGTTATGCCTCAAGCCATTACATACTTTAATATATACCTGTTAGGTACGGTTTTCTTTTTTGGATTCAATGGGATCAGTTCTGTGCTCCGGGGATTGGGCGATTCGAAAACACCCCTTTATTTTCTTATGATTTCGACAGTGATGAATGTGATACTCGTTTGGTTATTTGTAGCTGTTTTTAAATGGGGTGTAGCTGGTTCGGCGTGGGCAACTGTTATCGCCCAGGCAGGCGCATTTTTTACCGGCGTTATCTACCTGAACCGAACCCACGAAATTGTGAAACTCAATTCGTTGAAATTGGTTTTCGACAGGGCTATTTTTCGGAAAAGCCTGATGATCGGGCTCCCGACCGGACTACAGCAAACCTTTGTATCCATGGGGATGCTGGCCATAACCCGTATTGTAAATGGCTTTGGAACCGATGTTATTGCGGCTTACAGTGCAGCAGGACGGTTGGACTCCCTGGCCGGAATGTCGGCCATGAATTTTGGTGCGGCACTCTCTACTTTTGTTGGTCAGAACCTGGGGGCTAATAAACCGGATCGGGTAAAGCAAGGTTTAAAGGCAACTTTCATGATGTCGGGAGCGCTGGCTCTTTTTACGAGTATTGTTGTAATTCTTTTTCGAAAATCGCTGATGGGGCTTTTTACTGACGATGTTGCCGTTATCGCCATAGGTGCTGAATACCTTGTGATTGTGAGTTCTTTTTATATCTTTTTTTCAACCATGTTTGTGATAGGAGGGGTGATGCGTGGTGCCGGCGATACCATTATTCCGATGTTTATTACCTTGTTTGCTCTTTGGGTAATTCGCATTCCCGCTGCCTGGATATTATCGCGCTTTTTTGGCGTCGATGGTATCTGGTGGTCAATCCCGGTGGCCTGGTTTATCGGTATGACACTATCGTACCTCTATTATCTGAAAGGCAACTGGAAAACGAAAGTTGTGGTTAAACCAAGGGCAATACAACCCGACGAAATGCTGATGGATTAGTAATGACGTTTTCTATCGTCATTTGCAACTTTCATTAATAACTCCTTATTATTCTTCAGAATTTATTTGAATTATACTTTTTATTAAGTATTAAAATGTGTTTTAGATTTTTATACCTTTGATCAAATTATACAGCGCATTCACATTCATCTCAGCAGTGACGAAATTAAATTTTGTTTATTTTGCATAGGTTGATTTTTAATATTAATCCAGCCTTGCAAAATATTGATTAGCAGATACCAGTTTGAGTAAATACGAAAAACCCCGAAGAAGTTTATACAAGATAATCTTAACAAGCAACAATTTAAAAAAGCCCTTTATGAAGAAAACTATTACTACACTGCTGGCATTACCGGTTTTTCTGCTGCTTTCCGCCTGCGGCAAAAAAGAAGCTCCGGTTCAATCTGCACTCGAAGTGCCTGTTACCAGTGTTGTGCAACAGGATGTCCGGCTTGTATCGGAATACACCGGCCAAACTTTTGGGCAATCGGATATTCAGATCAATCCCCGGGTTGATGGCTTAATTTTAAGTCTTGATTTTAAGGAAGGCAGCCTGGTTACCAAGGGGCAATTGCTTTACACTATTGATCCCCTGCCATACCAGGCCAAAGTCAATGAAGCGGATGCATCCTTGGCAGAGGTGCAGGCAAAATTGGCAAAATCCAAATCAGACCTGGACATGATTGAGCCCCTGGCTAAAATTAATGCTGTCAGCCAACGTGAATTGGTGGCTGCCAAAGCCACTTACGCAGCCTCATTAGCTTCGATAAAAGCTGCCGAGGCTGGGCTGGATAATGCAAAAATCGAATTGGGATATTGCCGGATTACAGCGCCGATTTCAGGTTTGATTGGGATATCGGAAGTGAGGGTTGGTGATTATGTGCGGCCCGGAGCTGCTTCTGTTTTAAATACAATTTCCGATTTAGGCGATATGAGGGTAAGGTTTACGATCAGTGAGCAGGAGTACCTTCGTATCTTCAGGGAAGTAAACAAGGCAAATTCTGAACTTAAAGGTGCCGGCCAAAATATTTCATTAAAATTATCTGACGGTACAATGTATTCACAAAAAGGGAAATTGAGTTTTGCCGACAGGCAGATTGATCCAACCACAGGTGCAATGACATTTGAAGCTGCATTTTCAAATCCTGAGAAATTATTGCGTCCCGGGCAGTATGTTAAAGTATTGGTAGTTACTGATGTACGTAAAAATGCTTTGCTTATTCCGCAGCGCGCAGTTATCGAAATGCAGGGAATAAGCCAGGTTTACATGCTTGGCGACAGCAGTAAAGTGCAGATGAAAATTATTACAACAGGACCTACCTACAAAGATGCTTACGTTGTTGAGGATGGTTTGGCAGCAGGTGATAAAATCGCTTTCGGCGGTACCCAATTATTGAGAAATGGCACTGTCATTACTCCAAAACCGTCAGAGTGGCAACCCGGCTTGCCTGGCGATAAAACAGCACCTTCTAAATAATTTAAGAAAGCAAATATTATGGGAGAATTTTTCGTTCGAAGACCAATAGTTGCCATGGTAATCAGTATCATTATTGTGATACTCGGTTTCCTTGCCATGCAAAAGACACCTATAGCTCAATATCCCGATATTGTTCCTCCACTGGTAAAAATTACCACCAGTTTTACAGGTGCAAATGCATTAAATGTTGAACAGGCTGTTGCCACACCCATCGAACAGAAGGTGAACGGGGTGGAAAACATGTTGTACATGAAATCAATCAACACTTCCGATGGAGCATGTACAATTGAAGTGACCTTTGATGTGGGTACTAACCTCGACAATGCCAATATGCTTACCCAGAATAAGGAAAAGCAGGCGGAACCCTTCTTGCCCCAGAGTGTGAAACAACAGGGCGTTTCGATCAAGAAATCCTTGTCGTTCCCCATGTTGCTTTTTACGGTTGTTTCAAAAAATCCAAAATATGATGCAAAGTTTCTGAATAATTATTCAAGTATTAACATAGTTGATGCCTTGGCCAGGATCAGGGGTGTCGGAGAAGTTACTCTTTTTGGCAGTGATTACTCCATGCGGATCTGGCTGAAAGCCAGCCAAATGAGTAAACTTGGTGTCACCGTTGCCGAGGTAAAAAGTGCACTGAACGCGCAGAACATGATCAGCCCGGGTGGGAAATTCGGTGCCGAGCCTGCTCCTCCCGGAACCGAATTTACATATAGTGCTACCTTACAGGATCGCCTGGTAACCGAAAAACAATTTTCCGAAATTATTGTCAGGAGCAAGGAAGATGGATCGCAGGTATTGCTTGGCGATATTGCCCGTATAGAACTGGGAACTGAAAACTACAGTTCGACAGCCCGCAGAAACGGACAGGCAGCTGCCGCAATAGCTATATTTCAGATGCCGGGCAGCAATGCTCTTGAAGTAGCCGCAAATGCAAAGGCCGCAATGAAAGAAATGTCGCAGCGGTTTCCGAAAGACATCGAATACGAGGAATCACTGGATACCACTCTTGCTATCACAGCAGGGATTGATGATATTGTTAAAACGCTGTTCGAAGCAATTATCCTGGTAATTCTTGTGGTTTTTATCTTCCTGCAAAACTGGAGGGCAACCCTTATTCCATTAATCACCGTGCCGGTTTCGCTGATGGGTGCCATAGCAGTATTTCCATTGCTTGGTTTCTCTATCAATACTCTATCATTACTGGGGCTGGTGCTTGCCATCGGGATAGTGGTCGACGATGCCATTGTTGTGGTGGAGGCGGTCATGCACCATATCGAGCATGGTAAAACGCCAAAAGATGCTACCATACAGGCCATGAAAGAAGTATCGGGGCCGGTTATAGCCATTGCCCTTATTCTGATTGCCGTGTTTGTTCCCGTCGCTATGACTCCTGGTATTACAGGAAGGTTTTATCAGCAGTTTGCATTAACCATCGCTGTTTCAGTTGCTTTTTCTGCTTTCAGCGCTTTGTCGCTCAGCCCGGCCTTATGTGCCATGCTGCTAAAGCCAACCAAACCCCTCGATGAGCAAAAAGGCTTGCTTCCGAAGTTTTACCGTGGGTTTAATAAGGTTTTCGGAAGTGTAACCAATAAGTATTTAGGTGGCGCAGGATTTTTTGCCCGCAAATCTTTCCGTGTTGTCGGTTTGCTTATAGTTGTGATAATTGTTGCAGGATTTTTAGGACTAAAGGTTCCTCCCGGTTTTGTTCCCGAAGAAGATATGGGCTATGTCCTTGTAAATATCAATACTCCTCCTGCTTCGTCATTACAAAGGACTGATGAGGTTGCACGCAAAGTAGAGGCCATACTGGCAAAAGAGGAAATTCTTAAAGCGTATACAACTATCAATGGGTTCAGTTTGCTGACTGGCTCCTATCTGCCCTCCAACGCATTTATTTTTGTGTCGTTGAAACCCTGGGAAGAAAGAACAATGACGGCAAAACAACTGGCAGATAAATTAAATAAGATTTTCGGGGCCCAAATTACCAATGCCACGGTAATGGCTTTTGGACCACCGGCTATACAGGGCCTGGGGGCATCGGCAGGTTTTAGTATGATGCTGCAGGACAGGTCAGGAAATACACCACAATACCTGGCTCAACAAACAAGAGCTTTTCTTGCTGTTGCACAGAAACGGCCTGAAATCAAAAGGATATATACTACTTTTAATGCAGGCTCCCCACAGATAAAACTTGAGATTGACAACGAAAAAGCCATGAAACTGGGAGTATCTGTTTCAACAGTCACCGAAGCTCTCGGCGCATTTTTGGGAGCCAACTATGTGAACGATTTCAACCGTTTCGGCCGACAGTATAAAGTGTTCCTCCAGGCTGAGGGGCAGGACAGGTTAAATTCCGATGCGCTGCAACAAATGTCAGTTAAAAACAGTAATGGGGATATGGTGCCGCTTTCAACATTGGTTACCGTGACCAAGGTAACAGGTCCTGATTTTACCAATCGCCTTAATCTTTTCCGTGCCGCTGAAATCGGTGGCGAACCAGCTGAAGGATATAGCAGTTCACAGGCGATGACAGCATTAGAGGAAGTGGCGAAAGAAGTACTTCCATCCACTATGAGCTACGATTATATAAACCTGTCCTATCAGGAGAAACACTCCCCTTCCGCCGGAACCGTGTTTATAATGGCCCTGGTGTTCGTTTTTCTTATTCTTGCGGCGCAGTATGAAAGCTGGAAACTTCCTTTCAGTGTGCTCCTCGGAACTCCATTTGCTGTTTTCGGTGCATTTCTCGGATTATTCCTGGCCCGGTTTACAAACGATGCATATGTATTAAATGTTTTCGCACAAATAGGATTGGTAATGCTAATCGGGCTTGCTGCTAAAAATGCGATTCTGATTGTTGAATTTGCCAAAGCAGAGCAGGAAAAAGGAGTTCCCCTTCTTGAAGCAGCAATGTCATCGGCCAAATTGCGTTTCCGTCCCATTCTCATGACTGCCTTTGCTTTTATCCTGGGTGTCACACCGCTGCTTACCGCAGTTGGAGCAGGTTCGCAGGCACGTATCGTAATGGGTATGGCAGTATTCAGTGGAATGCTGGTTGCTACCATTCTTGGTGTACTGTCGATTCCGGCACTATTTGTTATGATTGAAAACATGGGTAAGAAGAAACAAGTTGTACCTGAAGTAATTAAAACTGAGGAGGGCAAGTAATATGAAAAAGATACTAAGCGTCATAATACTCATAACAATACTTACATCCTGCCTGGTCGGGCCTAAGTATAACCGTCCTGCCATGCAGGCAAACACTGCTTATACCGGCGGTGACCCAACTGTTGCAGTTTCAACTGTTGTTTTGGACTCTTCAGCCATCAAAGATTCACTTGCACTTATCGCATGGACTGCAGTGTACAAAGATCCTGAGCTCACAAAACTTATCCAAACCGTTTTGAAGAGCAACCTGGATCTACTAACTGCCATATCCCGCGTTGAAGAAGCTCGCGCTGCATACGGCATCTCAAAAGCCGGGTTGTATCCTTCATTTGGGTATAACGTAAATGCCGGCATCAGCGATATTCGGGATAATGCCCGAAGTGTGGGTGCAGGCGTTGACGGACAGTCCTATGGCGCTTTTGCTACCATGAACTGGGAGATTGATTTGTTCGGTAAACTTCGTCATCAGAAGCGTTCTGCGTGGGCGCAGTTCCTGGCAACAGAAAATAATGCACAGGCCGTTCGCGTAAGCCTGATTGCCGAAACAGCAACTCTCTATTTTCTACTTCGGGATGCCGATAACCGCCTGTCCATTGCGAACAAAACCGTACTTTCACGTACTGAATCTTTAAGGACAATATCCGAAAGGTTTAATAAAGGATATGTGTCGGAACTGGATCAGCTGCAGGCTCAGCAACAATTGGCAATTGTGCAGGCAGCCGTTCCGAGTGCAGAACGCGAGGTTATCACAACCCAGAATGCGCTTAGGGTTTTAACAGGACTTACACCTGGCGCAATTCCACGTGGAAATAATATATACGAGCAACAACTGCCTCCTGAAATTCCTGCAGGCATTCCTTCGGATTTGTTGCAACGCCGGCCCGATATTATTGCTGCAGAGCAAACCCTGGTTTCGCAGACTGAACAAATTGGTGTGGCAACAGCTATGCGTTTTCCATCAATAAGCCTGACCGGATTTTTGGGAACAGCTACTCCGGACCTGGCTACTATTGTTGATCCTGCTTCCCTGGCCTTCGGTGTTGCCGGGAACCTGGTGGGACCGATATTTGAGTTTGGTAAAAACAAAAGACGTGTCGAAGCGCAGAGGTATAGTACTGAACAATACAACTATCAATATCAGAAAACGGTATTAAATGCTTTTGCGGAGGTTGACAATTCGCTGGCAACGCTACGCCTCAATAAACAGGCATATCAAGCCTATAAATCAGCACTTGATGCTGCTACAAAGGCATACCGTCTTACTGAGGCCCGCTACTACGATGGTTATACCAATTACCTGGAATTGCTTATCCAGCAGGATAACCTGTTTGCTGCTGAATTCAACGAATCTTCTTCACAAACGCAGCAAAATATCGCAGTAGTCAATTTATTTAAAGCACTTGGTGGTGGCTGGAATGCAAAATGATATGGTTCAGAAAGCAATAATCACTAATATTGTATTGTATTCCAGGGAATTGAAGCCAGTAAATTAAGCGTTTATATTCATATTAAGAGAGGCTTAACTTTATAGCAAAACAGCAAATTTCAAGCTAAAGACGTTAGTTAAACATAGAGAATAACATTTAAATCAACCTAATTATGAAAAACAAGATTTTACTGGGCGGATTAATGGCTGTTACGCTGATCTTATCGGTAGCCTGTAATCAGGAAAAGGCAAAACCTGTTGTAGATAAAGAACAAGTTAAAGCTGAAATTCAGGCAATTGAAGATAAATTTGCTGCAGTTTACACTCACAGGAATCTGGATTCCTTAACCTATTATGCTGATAGTGCAGTGAGTTATTTTGTTGGGCAAAAGCCAATTTCCGGCAAGACAGCTATCCATCAATTCATTGAAAATGATTTGAAAGATTTTCCAACAGGAGCTAAAATTATCAACGAAACTCTTGAAATATATGTTACTGCGGATGGCAATAATGTAGCCGAAGTTGGAGCATATAAACAAGTGGATTCCACTGGAAAAATTTTGCAGAATGGGCACTACTTCAGTTTCTTTGCAAAAAAAGATGGAAAATTCGTTTGCACCCGGGATATGGCTACGGCTCATCCGGTAGAAAATTAGAAATTTATGTGTCCAAAAACGATGAAGAATCTGTCTTAACTTGGTAATGGCAGTTTCTTCGTTCGTTTATACATTCGAAGCATTCACTAATTCTCCTTATTCATAATATCATATATTCCTGCTTCCAGGTAATAATAAACAAGGCTATTTCCGGGAAGAAACAGCCTTGTTTATGTCAAAAATCATCGACAAAATTCTAAAGTATTCAGTCTCAATAAAGCCTTTTCGCTTTCTATCTTCTTCCACCACCGCCGCGGCCACCGCCTCCGCCACTGCGACCACTGCCGCCGCTATACCCACTGCTACTTCGACTGCCACTTCCTCCGTTATATCCTCCACCGCTGCGGCCACCACCATTGTATGAATTCGAGGACCCGGATGGGCGGGAATAATTATTGGATGATGATTGACGAGTTGACGGACTTGCTGATGGTGAAGAATAACCATTTGATGGCCGCGTTGTAGCTGAAACTCCGGTTGACGGACGAGTTGAAGCATTTGCTCCACCTGAGGGACGTGTTGATGCCGATGATCCTCCTGATGGACGAGTTGAAGCATTTGCTCCACCTGATGGACGAGTTGAAGCATTTGCTCCACCTGATGGACGTGTTGATACTGATGCTCCGCCCGTAGGTCGGGTCGATGCTCCTGCTCTGTTATTGTTATAATTGCCGCTGGCTTTATTATGATTAACGGTGTTGGAGGTATTCCTGGAATTATTGTAATTGTTATAATTATTGGTATTGTGAATCACGGTTGTATTGCCATGATAACCACCATGATATCCGCCATAACCTCCATGGTAATAATAATTGTTGTGACGATAAATGCCAACTGCCATTACTGTAAATGCTGCATAATAGGGCGGATAATACCCGTAATAATAGGGCGGATAATACGGCACATACGCAGGTGAATATACATACTGAACAATGGGTGCTGATTCGACAACCACAACGGTTGTTGTCGCCGGAACACTCACCACTACAGGGTCTTCCCCTTTATACGCGGGATTGGCAGTAACTGCGGGTGTTGTGGAGGTTTTAGGCTCAACAATGTAATCTTTGCCATACAATTCCTTGTCGCCGACAATTTGCATAGTAATCTTATCATTTTTATCTTTTGATACTAAAATAACGGCTACATCCTGTTTTTCTTTTTCAGTAACATCAACTTGTAGAACAAATGTAAAATCCTTGTCTTTTTGTTTTGTCACAACCTTGATGAAATCCACCTTATTGTCCAGATTTAAATCCAGGTTATTGATTCCGGTTTTTTCTGCATTTAAGTCTTTTTCAAAAACTTCAATGGTTTTTGACTTTTGAAAAAGATCTAACACAGCATACAGATCCAGGTTATCGCCGGGTAAGCCCAGCAATGTTGAATCATTTTCAGTTTGACTTGTTGTCTGAGAAAAAAGAGGAGAGACTAACATGCACATTGTGAGTATTATAACTGATATTAAATAGCGTTTCATGATGGAGTTGTTTTGTTTCAAAATGAATTTATCTTCAAAAATACAAAAATACGGCAAACAAAGGGAAATTCGGGTTTCCACATAATTTTTTCAGCAAATAGAAACCCCGGATCTACTCATAAAAAATCCCTGGTAACAGATTCTGTAGCCAGGGACAAAAAAGAATTATATTAAGTTAGCCTGGTGAACGACAAGGCATAGAATGCGTCATTATCGTCTTCTGCCGCCTCCCCCGCCGCTTCTGCCTCCGCTGGGACGGGCACCACTGCTGTTGCCCGAACGGGATGATGATCCCATTGAACTTGATTTTGAAGGTTGAGCCGAAGGCGACGTGGATGGCCGCGAAGAAGCAGAAGATCCCTTTGACTGGCTTGTTGCTGGAGTTGTTGATGGCTTGGCTGATGCTGAGGTTCCTTTTGACTGACCGGTTGAAGGTGTTGTTGAAGGACGTACCGATGCTGAAGATCCTTTTGAAGCATTATTGGATGGTGTTGTGGAAGGACGGGCCGATGAGGAAGATCCTTTTGTCTGGTTGGCTGAAGCTTTATTTCCATTATTATTTCCATTATAATTCCCGTTAGAATTATTCTTGTTCACGGTATTGGATGTATTCCTGGAATTATTGTAATTATTATAGTTATTTGTATTGTGAATCACTACAGTATTACCTCCGCCATGATAGCCGCCATGATACCCGCCGTGGTAATAATAATTGTTATGATGATAAACCCCGATTGCCACTACTGCAAATGCGGTGAAATAGGGCGGAGGCATTGGGGGAGGATAATAGGGCACATAAACTGGTGAATACACATACTGTACGATAGGTGCCGATTCAACTACAACTACGGTAGTCGGTGCCGGAATAGTAACAACTACAGGGTCTGGCTCTTTATAAGCAGGATTGGCTGTGCTTTTAGCTGCCGTAGCAGGTTTGGGTTCAATAACATAATCTTTGCCATATAAATCTTTGTCCCCTACAATCTGAAGGGTTACTTTCTCATTTTTGTCTTTCGACACAAGGATAACGGCAACGTCTTGTTTTTCTTTTTCCGTTACATCCACCTGGAGTATAAATGTGAAATCCTTGTCTTTTTGCTGTGTCACGACCTTGATGAAATCGACCTTTTTATCCAGGTTTAAATCCAGGTTGTTGATTCCCGTTTTTTCCGTATTTAAGGTCTTTTCAAATTCTTCAATGGTTTTTGACTTTTGAAAAAGTTCCAGTACGGCAAAGAGATCCAGGTTATCACCCGGCAAACCTAACAATGTCGTATCACTCTCTGTTTGAGACAAAACCGGAAAACTTAACAAAGTAATTGCCAGTATTAATAATGTTAAAAAATTGTTTCTCATACTATATAGATAGGGTTAATTCATGCCCAAATTTACAAAATAATATATCTGGTTCCTGACATAAAATTAAATTATCTGGTAGGCCAACTGAAATCTTTTACAGGCAAGCTGCCAGTTCGTACCAAATAAGATAAATCCGGAATAAACATCTTCCAGCCCTGATTTGGCGCGGGTAGTACTTAAGAATAAGTATTTTATCCATCCGGCAAATAAAATAAATTTTAAATAAGTATCTTTGAAGTTAAATGCAACTCTATATTTAACATAAACAAATTCCAGAACTATGAAAGGACAAACTACTATTCCCGCCATTTTGTTAATGATGGCTTTCGCATTAACCTCAATGGCTCAGACTGTTGAGTTGACTCCATTAGCCGGGTACACCTTCCGGAGCACGGTTCATATTACCAATGGGGAAGCCAGAATTAATGACGGATTTACTTATGGAGGTGCTCTTACCATTGCTCCCAGCCCATATAATGCAATTGAGATTTCCTATTACCGTTACGAAACCGATGCCACAGCACAATCGAGTTATTCCGGTTTTGAATTTAAGTCAACTCCGGTAGCTGTTAATTACATGCTAATCGGCGGTCAACGCTTATTTCCTGTAAATGATAAAGTTACACCATTTACCGGGTTTAATGTCGGAGCCGGCTGGTTAGGCTCGAGTGATGGCAGTTTCAGTACGATTACAAAATTTTCGATGGGATTTGATGCAGGGGTTAAGATTATGGTGAGCGAAAAAATCGGGCTCAGGCTGCAAACCAACTTTATTTTCCCCATCACAAGTGCCGGTGGAAGTTTCTACTGGGGTTCGGGCGGCTCGGGTGTTGGTTTAACAGGGTATGTTCCTATCTGGTCATTTGGGTTCAACGGTGGTTTGATCTTTAAAATAAAGTAGTTCCGCATTAAAACGAGCTATAGATGGGTTGCCTTTGGTTCGGATCATTCTTGATTTAAGAGTGTTCAATTTTAAAAATTGTAACTAATCAGTTTCATTTATAATTGGCAATAGAGTTCAGCGCAAACAACACATTCTGTCCATTTTTAATGGCGGTATCAATAATGGAT
>CAIXAQ010000331.1 GCA_903917425.1 uncultured Bacteroidales bacterium | reverse complement strand
TATATGGTTGCTTTACGTAACAAGGATATGAACATTGTACGAAAAGTGGTTATCCTGAAGTAGGATTCCCGCTTCTTAACATTTCAATAAAAAAAAAGCCGGAGAAATCCGGCTTTTTTTTTGCTTTTTATGTCTAAAACCCAATCTTTTTGACTTCGACAGTCATATATCTATATTTATGTATTCAACTAAATATCAACAGTTTAAGGTGTTTATGTAATCAACTAAATATCAGTAGTTTGACATGCTAAAATTTATAATTTGGGCGGCACAATAATTTTATTGTTTATTGATAATCAATCAGATAGACGGCTTTCAATCGTTTAGGGTGATGCATTGCCGAAGCAAGAGCCAGAGAAATACTGCTTTTTTTTTGCTTTTTATATTTTAGACCGAATCTTGATTACCTTTGGATTAGCAAAAAACACCAACCCCACTTTCATTAATTATTTCTAACCAAAATCAGGATTGTATGAAAAAAAACCTACTCCTATTTTTTGCCTTACTATTTTGCGGCTTTGGCATGGCCCAAATGCAAAGACAAACACCCAACCTTGTTGATGAGGGAACACCACTTGGCACAACTCTGACACAATGGAATAATCCGGAATCGGATGCCATGTCAATCTGGACCGTACCAAGTAATGGATCCACTTCCGGGAATACTAGGGCTCCGGGAAATGCTTCCAAATACCAGCGTACCGAATACCTGATCACAGCTGCCGAAATGGCTGCAAGCGGTTTCCCAAGCGGATATGAAATCAATTCGATTGGATTCTTAATTGCCACTGCAGGAGCTACAACCCAGACCGGGCTTCTTACCATATATTTAAAAAACACAACCGATATTACTTATACATTAGGCGCAAACTGGACCACTACAGGATTCACCGTGGCAAGCACCAATCCAACCTGGACAGTACCTATTGCCACAGGTTCTTATGAAATCCCATTTACAGGAGGTACACCTTTTACCTATACAGGAGGAGGCGTGTACGTTGCCTGGGAGTTTTCAAATACTGGCACTGCCGGAACAACGGCAGTTGTTCACTATTGTAATACCACACTAGCTACTTGTCTTTATGGAAACCGAAGCGCAACAGCATTGCCTACTGCTCTGACAGTTTCACCATTCAGACCTGCAACCATTTTTGGTAATAATTTTTACACTGATATCATCCAGGTATCTAATATTTATTCACTGGCCCGAAACCCCATTCCATACGGAGCACCAACTCCTCTTGATGTGAGAGTAGCGAATGTTTCTGCTTCAGCGGCAACTTTCGATGTTACCCTTACAGTTAAAGATGCCACTAATACTTTCACCCGGTACACTTCTACCCAAACAGTAACGGGCCTGGCTGGGGGGACAGCTTCTATCCTTAATTTCACCGGATGGAATCCTATCATTCAGGAAGACGTAAACATTTCAGCAACAACAACAGCCATTTCAGGCGAGAACTGGACAAGCAACAATACACTTACGATTCCGTGTAATGTAAATAACAACCTGTATTCATACAATTATACTACAACAGGAGCCGGCGGATATGGATTTACTTATCCCGGAACAGGCATCTTCTCGTCCAAATTTAGTATGAATGGACAGGGAAAAGTAACAGGGGCTAACCTGGTGATAGCAAATTCAGCTGCCAATACCGGGAACACCATTTATGCCGTTGTTATGAATAATGCAGGAACAATACTGGGTCAGTCTGCCAATTATGTTATTGCAGCAGGGGACTTAGGTACAAATAAAAACTTTACTTTCCCAACTCCTGTTGTATTCACCGATGAGGCATTTTATATAGGACTCGCCCAAACAGCAGGTACAGTGCAATGGTTTCCAATGGGAACTTTCCCTGAGTCACCAGCCAGAGCCAACACATATTATACATCTGCTGTAACAGGAGGTGCTCTGACGGCAATGTTGCCTACCGATAATCTCAAATTTGGCATTGAAGCCCAGGTAGCTCCCAACTTTAATCTTCCTGTTATTACAACAGTTGCTGCAACTTCAGTAACCAATGTTACAGCCACTGTGAACGGATCCGTGATGGCAAACAACAATACAGTTAGTATTTCCTTCGAGTATGGAACAACAACGGCTTACGGAACTACCGCTGCAGGAACTCCCGCAAGTGTAACCGGAACAACCGTAACCCCTTCACTTAGCAACCTTAGCGGGTTATTGCCGCTTACTACATATCATTACAGGGCTGTTGGAACCATCGGGTTATTCAAATTTTATGGCACTGATCTCACTTTTACTACACTTGCCTCACCGGCAACAGTTGTAACCCTGAGTGCCACTGCTGTAGGAAATACGGATGCTACACTACGCGGTACAGTTAATGCTAATGGGTCGGCAACAACCGTGACTTTCGAGTATGGTCTCACTACCGCTTACGGTACAAGCGTGAATGCTACACCTGCATCGGTAACCGGAAATACCGTTACACCGGTTTCCGCTCCAATAACAGGACTTTTACTCAATACAACATATCATTGCCGGGTTAAAGGCGTAAATGCCGGAGGTACGACTAACGGTAATGATATCGTATTAACTACAGGATGCAGTGCTCCTGTTGTTGCGGGTACAATTACCGGGCTTACCAGCCTTTGCCAGGGAACTAATGCAGTAGCATATAGCGTTCCTGCTATTACGAATGCTGCAACCTATGTGTGGACACTTCCTGTTGGTGCTACTATAGCTTCGGGAAGCGGAACAAGGTCTATTACCGTAAATTTCAGCGCTTCGGCGGTATCCGGGAATATTTCTGTCCTGGGATCCAATGCCTGCGGAGATGGCGCTGCTTCATCACTGGCCGTTACCGTAAATCCGCTGCCTTTGCCAACATTGACAGCAGGTCCGCTTGGAGTATGTGTATCTTCAACAAACATTGTTTATCAAACACAAGCCGGAATGTCGAATTATACATGGACAATTTCAGCCGGTGGTGCAATTACCAGTGGAGCCGGAACAAATACTATTCATGTGAACTGGAATACTGTCGGAGCCCAGACAATTGGTATCAGCTACACTTCCGTTGCAGGATGCGCGGCAGCTGCACCGGGAGTTTCAAACATTAACGTGGTGCCGCTTCCGGTTCCAACCATTACCGGTTCGGCTAATGCTTGTCTTGGATTTACGACAAATACTTATTCCACTCAAACAGGCATGACTGCTTATACATGGACTGTTTCCGCAGGTGGTGTTATTACTGCCGGTGCAGGCACTTCAGCCATTACCGTAACCTGGAATACACTTGGCGCCAAAACGGTAAACGTTAATTATACAAATACTGAAGGCTGTAGTGCTGTTACTCCGAGTGCTTTTAATGTTACCGTAAACCAGACTCCCTCGCCTGCAATAACCGGGTCGGCAGAATTGTGTGCAGGTTCAACTAATATCATCTATACGACACAAGCGGGTTATAGCGATTATACCTGGACTATTTCATACGGAGGTATTATTACTGCCGGGCTGAATTCGAACCAGGTAAGTGTTGACTGGGCAACAGCCGGTTCCAGGCATATCTATGTGAATTATAACAATGCATTAGGCTGTGCTGCTCTTGCCCCGGCTAACCTGAGTGTTACCGTTAAATCAGCCCCGGTTCCGATTATTTCAGGACCAGGCCAGATTTGCCAGGGGTCAACCGGAGTTGCCTATACTACGCAACCCTACTATACTAGCTATGTTTGGACTATTTCAGCCGGGGGAACTATCACCGCTGGTGCTGGAACCAATGCCATTACTGTAAGCTGGAATACTTCGGGCGATCAAACCGTAAGCGTTGACTATACCAACGAATTAGGCTGTCATTCAATAACCCCAACTGTTTTCCCTGTACTTATCGACCCTTTGCCTGCCACTGCAGGGGCAGTTATAGGCACAAGTCCTGTATGTGCCGGAGCAACCCTGGTTACTTACACCGTTGGCCCTATTACATTGGCCACATCGTATGTGTGGACACTGCCTGCCGGTGCAACAATAGCTACCGGAGCTAATACCAGGACAATCAAGGTTAATTTCTCACCTACTGCCTCCTCAGGGATTATAAAAGTAAGTGGAAAAAATGACTGTGGCCTGGGCGGAAGTTCCCCCAATTATAACCTTGTTGTGGTTCCTCTTCCTGCAACACCGGTGATTACCCAGCATTTTGACACCCTTACCAGCAGCGCCAATACCGGCAACCAATGGTACCTCAACGGCGTAGCTATCGCAGGAGCCACCGGCAAAAAACACATTGCTGTTTATGCAGGAAACTATACTGTTGTGGTTACCCTAACCGGTTGTAGTTCCGCAACCTCCAATAGTATCCTCGTGCTACCTGTACCACTCAGTGGCATTGAGGTAAGCCAATCGTTCGAAGTGTACCCGAATCCAAACTATGGACAGTTCAACATCAAAGTGGTTTCCGGGAAACAGGTAGAGTTGAATATCGAGATTTACAACAACCTCGGCACTCTTCTGTGGAAACAGGAAAACGTTCATATTGACGGAACCTATACCACACCTGTTGGGCTGAATTCAGCCCCGGCCGGTGTTTATATGGTTGCTTTACGCAACAGGGATATCGACATCGTACGAAAAGTGGTTATTCTCAAGTAATACCGAATCGTGTTAAATTCAACCAACAAAAGAGCCGGAGAAATCCGGCTTTTTTTATTGAAAAGAAATTATTTCTTGAGCAGGTAAATATCACTTGCTATTCCCTGCAGACCATTTATCAAGCAGTTCATTATACCACGCTTCACCATATTTTCTGATCAGCGAATCCTTTAAAAATAAATACAGCGGAACATTATTTTTCTTCCCGTTTAGCAGGGCTGGTTTACAAATATGCCACTCGTGGTAATTTACAGCGTCGAAGGCTTTGTATTTACTGATGCGCACCGGGTATAAATGGCAGGAAACAGGTTTCAGGAAAGGGATTTTCCCCTCTTTACATGCCTTTTCGATGGCACAAAAAGCTATTTCATTTTCATGATACACAAAGGCACATTCGCGTCCATTAACCAGCGGAGTAACATAATGCCCGAACATATCATAATCGAAAACACCCGAAAGTTCAACCTGTTCGATTCCCTCGATGGTCATATAGGGTTTTATGTCATCGAGACAATCTTCGATAATGCTGATTTCCTCTTCGTCCAGTGGAGCACCTGCATCGCCATCCACGCAACATTCGCCTTTACAGGCAGATAAATCGCAGGCAAAGCAAATACTGCCTAATTCTTCGGATATTAGTGTTTTATCAATTGCTATCATGAAGCAAAAGTACTGCTTTTTGGAAAGTAATTGGAAATTGCTATTTGGGAACGCAAAGAACGCTGAAAGAAGAGATTAACACTGATTTTATCAGTCCTTTTTCCCCATTCTCTATTTCTCTTTTTCTCCCTGTCACCCCTCGCCTTGTCGCCCCTCGCCTTGTCACTCCTCGCCTTGTCGCCCCTCGCCTTGTAACTCCTCGCCTCTTCGCCCCTCACCTTGTCGCCCCTCACCTTGTCAATCCTCGCCTCTTCGCCCCTCGCCTTGTCGCTCCTCACCCGGTCACCCCTCGCCCTGTCACCCCTCGCCCTGTCGCCCCTCGCTTTCCACCACGCCAAACCCATTTGTCAGTTTCTTTTTTTTGGCTACCTTTGCCCCATGGCACAAAACGAAGAAATTTTCAAGAAAATTATATCCCATGCCAAGGAGTATGGGTTTGTATTCCCGTCAAGCGAAATATACGATGGCCTTAGTGCTGTGTACGATTACGGACAAAACGGGGTTGAGTTAAAGAACAATATCCGCCAGTATTGGTGGAAGTCGATGGTTCAGCACCACGAAAATATTGTTGGCCTTGATGCGGCTATTTTTATGCACCCTACTACATGGAAAGCTTCAGGCCATATTGATGCATTCAGCGATCCGCTGATTGACAACCGCGACTCGAAGAAACGTTACCGCGCTGACGTCCTGGTTGAAGACCAGATGGCAAAGTGGCAGGATAAAATCGACAAGGAAGTTGAAAAAGCGGCAAAACGCTTTGGCGAAACGTTCGATAAAGATCAGTTCCTGGCAACCAACGGCAGAGTACTGGAATACAAGGAGAAAATTGACTCAACTACCCGTCGCTTTTACGGAGCCATGGAGCGTAACGACCTCGCTGATGTAAAAAAGCTTATTGAGGATTTGGAAATAGTGTGCCCTGTTTCGGGAAGCCGCAACTGGACGGATGTTCGGCAGTTTAACCTGATGTTCAGCACTTCAATGGGTTCGGTGAGTGAGGACTCCAATGTAATCTACTTGCGCCCCGAAACCGCCCAGGGTATTTTTGTAAACTACCTGAACGTGCAGAAAACAGGCAGGATGAAAATCCCGTTTGGTATCGCTCAAACAGGTAAAGCATTCCGCAACGAAATAGTAGCCCGGCAATTTATTTTCCGTATGCGCGAATTCGAACAGATGGAAATGCAGTACTTTGTGCGCCCAGGCACCGAACTCGAATGGTTTGAATTCTGGAAAGCAGAACGTTTGAAATGGCATCAATCGCTTGGAATCCCTGCAGCAAAATACCGCTGGCACCCGCACGAAAAACTGGCTCATTACGCTAATGCCGCAGTTGATATAGAATTCGAATTCCCGATTGGATTTAAAGAACTGGAAGGAATTCATTCGCGTACCGACTTCGATTTGAAAGCTCACCAGGAGTATTCCGGAAAGAAAATTCAGTATTTTGATCCTGAACTCAACGAAAACTATGTGCCATACGTGATTGAAACCTCCATCGGCCTCGATCGCACTTTCCTGGCAATTCTGAGTTATGCTTTCACCGAAGAGAAACTCGAAGATGGTTCAGAGCGCGTTGTACTTCGCCTGCCATCGATGCTGGCTCCTGTTAAGTGTGCAGTTTTGCCACTGGTGGCAAAAGATGGACTACCGGAAAAAGCGCGCGAAATTATGGACGTTCTCAAATACGATTTTATGTGTCAGTACGAAGAGAAAGATTCCATTGGAAAACGCTACCGCCGCCATGATGCCATCGGCACACCATATTGCATAACCGTTGACCATCAAACACTTGAAGATAATACAGTTACCATACGCGATCGCGATACCATGAGGCAGGAACGTATCCCGGTGGAGAAAATCGGCGAACTTGTAATGCTTAAGATTAAAGGTTAATAGTAGTCTGAATTTTACAGCAACTGCTATAACGGAATAGTTTTGGAAATGTTGAAAATCAGTTTGGTTATTGTCAAATAAGCCAGGTGTCTGATTTTCAACATTTCTTATTTATCGCAATTTAGCGCTAATATTCCTGTTATTTTTTCCACTTATCCCTTAAATCCATAATTGGCTTTTCGTAATATTTATAAAGCAAGGTGGAGAACAAAATTACAGCCAGCCAGTATATTATATAAGCAGCCCAGGCAGAATACACCCCCGAAGGAGGAAAATTTGCCATTATTACCTCCGCTACAAGTGCCAGGTTGAGCAGGTACATGGAATAAGAAATCAAACTTACGTGAGTGACTATTTTTGTCACGAATTTGGGAGCAGTCTTCATGCTGTCGAACTTGGGCAGCAGTAAAAAGCAGCCTATACTCTGAAAAAATACCAGGAAAACTTTTGTTACGTAATCATTTGGTATCCAGTGCGTAAAAATAATGGCGTAGCTTAAAACAATACCAGCTATGAAACTGATATTCCGGCTTTTGAACCATATTTTCGGGTACCAGAATTTAATAAAAGCGGCAAAAAGACCAAGCGCAATGCTATCGACGCGATAAATCACCACTTTAAATATTTTGGCTTCAAGCCAGAACAGATCTACCTGGAAATGAGATGCTTTGAATACCCGCAGCAGAAAAGGTATGAGTAAAAAAACGAAAACGGCAACCAGAAACACAGGCTTCTTCCTGATTTTAAAATGGGTAGACAGAAAGTAAATCAGCCATAAGATAAGCGGGAAAGTG